>DATIYD010000487.1:0-5339 GCA_035517975.1 Thermoleophilia bacterium
GAGCCGCTGCAGGGCGTAGCTTGCGATGTCACGGAAGGCCGGAGCGGCCACCGTGCCGCCCCAGTACGGATGGGGTTGGTCGACGACGACCGCGACGATGAGCTGGGGGTCGCGGGCCGGCACCATGCCGATGAACGAGGCGACGTAGTTCACCTTCGAGTAGCCGCCGCCGCCCGGCAGCGCCTTCTGCGCCGTGCCGGTCTTGCCGGCCACGACATAGCCCGGGATCTGGGCCAGGACGCCGGTGCCGTCGGCCACGACGTCGGACAGCATGCTGCGCAGCTGCCCCGCGACCGTCGCGGTGACGATCCGGCGACCCGCCGCGGGCTTCGTCACGTGAGCGCCCACCTGCGCCGTGAGGTAGGGCTTGACCATCACGCCACCATTGGCGATCGCACCGTAGGCGGCGACCATCTGGATCGGTGTCACCGAGATGCCCTGACCCATGGGGACGTTGCCGATCGTCGACGACCACCACTGGTCTCCGGGCAGCACGAAGCCCGGCACCTCGCCGGGAAAGTCGATGCCGGTCGTGTGTCCGAATCCGAAGCGGTGGATCCAGTCGAGCAGGCCGGCCTTGCCCATGCGCTCGCCGATCGTCACGGCGCCGATGTTGCTCGACATCGCGAGGATCTTGCGCACCGTCATGCGCTCCGTGCCACGCTGCTCGGCGTCGTGGATGATGCGGTCGCCGACACGCAGGGCGGGCGGCAGCACGAACGACGTGCCCGGCGTGACGACCCCGTCGGAGAGCGCCCCGGCCACCGTGACCATCTTGAACGTCGAACCCGGCTCGTACGTGTAGATGATGGCCTTGTTGCCCTGGTCCGCCGGCTTGGCGCCGAACGTGTTGGCGTTCACCAAGGGCACGTTGGAGATGGCGTAGATCTCGCCGGTCTTCGGGTTCTCGACGATCGCCGTGCCGCCCTTGGCGTGGAACCGCCGGACGGTGTCGGCCAGCACGCGATCGGCCTCGAGCTGGATGCCGTTGTCGATCGTGAGCCGCACGTCCTGCCCGGGCGTGGGCTGTACCGACTGCATGGTGCGCAGCGCCTGGCCGGCCGGATCCTGCACGACCACCTCGCGACCGGCCTTGCCGGCCAGCTGACGGTCGTAGCGGTACTCCATGCCGGCGAGGCCGTGGCCGTCGGTGCCGGCGTAGCCTACGACCTGCGCCGCCGCGGACTTCAGCGGGTAGACCCGCTTCTCCTCGGTGTAGCTCGCCACGCCGGGCAAGCCGAGCGCCGTGGCCTTGTCCGCCAGGGTCGGATCGGCCTGGCGCGCGACGTAGGCGAAGCCGCTCGAATGGTCCTCGATGCGGCGATAGACATCGCGGTACTTCAGCTTCAGCACGAAGGCCAGCCGGTAGGCGGCCTCTCGTGGGTCGCCGAGCATGTACGGCGTCGCGTAGACGGTCTTGGCCGCCTGGTCGACGGCCAGCTCGACGCCGTTGCGATCGAGGATGGCGCCGCGGTGAGCCGGCAGCGTCACCGTGCGCACCTGCTGCTGCCGGGCGATCGCGGCGAGGTGGCTCTCGCCCACCGTGACGGCGACGGCCTTGCCGCCGATCGCTAGGAAGGCGACCACGAACACGATGCGCAGCAGCCGCATGCGGCCGTCGAGCGTGCGGCGCACGGCCGTCGTATCGGGCCGGCCTCGGCGCGAGCGGCTCCCGGTGCGGCCGCGTGACTCCGGCCCGCTCGACCCGCCTCCGCGCCGGGCGCCGTTCGGCACTCAGCGCCCCGTATGGGTCGCGGCGTGGCGATGCACGGTGATGAACTGCACGTCGGGCGAGACGATCAGGTGATACTTGCTCATGGCGACGCTGCGCACCGTGAGAGCCGACGACAGCGTCGCCGCCCTCTCGGCGAGGCGCTGGTTCGCGGCCTCGACAGCCCGCTCCTGACGCGCGACCGCGTCGGTCTGCAGGTTCTTCTGCACCACGGCGAAGCTGAGCGTGACGCGCCCGACCGCGAGCAGAGAGAGCAGCACGACGAACACGACGAGGCGCGCGGTCAGCGATTGGCGGCTCAGCCGCGAAGCTCGCGTCGGAGGGGCGCCCGGACGCCGCTGCGGGGCCCGTGTCGGCCGGTGTTCGGGCTCGCGCCTGGCCGGCGCCGGCAGTGCCCGCGCCGGCGCGCCGGCGGCCACCTCAGCCCTCCAGCTTGACCGCCGCGCGCAGCTTGGCGGCCTTGGCGCGCGGGTTGCTGTCTACCTCGCGCGCGCGGGGCGTGACCGGCCGCCTCGTCAGCACGCGCATGGTCGGCTCGTGGCCGCAGACGCAGATCGGCAGGCCGGGCGGACAGATGCAGCCGGCCGCGTGGCCCTTGAAGAACTCCTTGACGGTGCGATCCTCGAGCGAATGGAAGGAGATCGCCGCCATGCGACCACCGGGCCGCAGCACGCGATAGGCCTCTTCGAGGCCGCGAGCCAGCGATTCGAGCTCGTTGTTGACCACGATGCGCAGCGCCTGGAAGACGCGCCGCGCCGGGTTGCCCGCGGCGAAGCGGGCCGGCGTCGGGATCGCGCACTTGACGGTGTCGACGAGCTGGCCGGTCGTCTCGTACGGCCGCAGGGCGCGCTGGCGCACGATGCGTCGCGCGATGTCGCGCGCGTAGCGCTCTTCGCCGTACCGGCGAAAGACGTCGGCGAGCTCGTCGGCCGACAGGGTGTTCACGAGCTCGGCCGCGGTGCCTGCCTGCGACGGGTCCATACGCATGTCGAGCGGCGCGTCCCACGCGTAGGAGAAGCCGCGCTCGCGCCGGTCGAGCTGCATCGACGACACGCCGAGATCCATGTAGATCATGTCGAACGAGGCGTCGTCGCGCTCGGCCAGGACGTCGGCGAAGTCGCCGTGATAGAGCTCGGTGCGGCAGGGCACCTCGCGGGCCATGTCGCGGAAGTACTCGGCGACCGACGGGTCGCGGTCGCAGGCGATCAGCAGCCCGTCGGCGCCCAGGCGCGCGGCCACGGCGGCGGCGTGACCGCCGGCGCCGAAGGTGGCGTCGAAGGCCGTCTCGCCGGCGTCGGGCTTGAGCAGGTCCACGAGCTCATCGAGCAGGACCGGTGTGTGGGCCAGAGCCATCTCATACTCACTGACGTGAAAGTTGGTCTGCGGCAGCATCGGCCCCCTCCTCCATCTGCTTGCGGTACTTCGCCCACGCGCCGCGGTCCCAGATCTCGATGTGGTCGTGCATACCGATGATGCTGACGTCCTTCGAGACCCCGGCGAACCTGAGAAGGTTGGCCGGAACGGTGATCCGCCCCTGACGGTCGAGCTCGTCGAAGGTGGCGGCGGCGAAGAGGAAGCGCCGGACCTCCCTGCCCTTCTCGCTCATCGGCGGCAGGTCCCCTGTCTGACCGGCGACGAAACGGTCCCACTCCTCGGGCGGGAAGGCGGCTAGGCAGCGATCGAAGCCCCGGGTGAGGAACACACCGTCGGCGAAGACCGGCCGGAGGCGCGCGGGGATGGCGACGCGGTTCTTCGCGTCGAGCGTGAAATCGAACTCCCCCAAAAGCACCGAGCGCTGCATGGTCGCCACTGTATCCCACCATTCCCCACTTTGCAATACATTTTCGGCACTATTCCCCACTTCTTGAGGGCTCTGCCCCACGGCCCGCCATCAGGGGTCTTCGGAGGAGGTCCGGCCGGTCGATCGCACGGCGCGGGGCGGGCGCCGCGCAAGGCGTCGCAGGCACGCCGAGACCGGCGCGGGGGACTCCGGTCCGCCGGTGGGGGCCGGTGGGGAGAAGCCCGGCGGCAAGAGGTCTGGTGGAAGGAGACCCGGCGTGTGGCGAGCCCGTCGCGGGGCGACCCGGTGCCTCGTCGCGGCGCTTCACCCCGGGCAGGCGGGGTCGGCTCACTGCGGTGGCACCTCGAGCAGGCGCGGGCCTACTTGCGGCGCGGCATCTCGAGCAGGCGCGGGCCTACTTGAGGCGCGGCACCTTGAGCTTCTCGCCGACGACGATCGTGGTCGCGCTGGCCGTCGGGTTGAGCACCAGCAGCCGGGCGACGGTGATGTTGAACCTGGCGGCGATCCCCGACATGGTGTCGCCCGATCGCACACGGTAGGTCGTGTACTTCGATTTCGTCGTGGTCGTGGCCTTGTGCGAGGCGGCCACCGTGGGGTGGGCGGTCGGGCTCTTGGAACCGCCCAGCACGCCGGCGTGCACGCTCAGCGTGACGACCGCAAGGACGGCGGCGAGCAGCACGGCCGGGGCCACGATCCGCGGCCAGGCCGGTGCGGAGCGCACGCGCCGCGGACGCCCCGCCCGCGGGCGTCGCGGCAGCGGCCGCTCGGGCGGCGGGTCGGCGGCCCAGTCGCGCGCGTCGTCGGGAGCGATCCGCGTCGGTTCGGCGGCGCGGACCTTCGTCGGGGACTGCGAGAGGACGAACGTCGACTCCTGGTCGGGCGCGCTGCCGCGAGGCCCGTCGGCGCGACGGTCGCGGCGGGTCGCGTCGGCGCGCGGGTCGGTCAGGTCGTCGCCGGGCAGCGGCCAGAGAGGGCCGGTCGCCCCGGGATCGTCGTGCCGGTCGCGGCGCGTGGTGTCGTCGTCCACCGCTAGAATCCGCCGATCGCGTCGCGCATCTCGGCGGCGGCCGCGGCGGCGGCGCTGCGATAGTCGCCGCCGCGCTCCCGCCAGGCGTAGTCGATCGAACGCGAGGCGTTCACGACATACCCGAGCGCCTCTCCCGACGACAGGCCGGCCAGCGCCTCGGGACCGGCGCCCTGCGCGCCGAAGCCGGGGATGAGCAGAAAGGCGTGCGGCAGCGCGGCCCGCACGGCGGCGAGCGACGTGGGCGCGGTGGCGCCGGCCACCGCCCCCACGTCGCTGTAGCCGTACGTGCCGATGTGCGCGGCGCCGAGCCGCGCGATCATCTCGCTCACGTGCAGGTAGAGCGGCCGGTCGGCGCACTCGCGTTCCTGCAGGTCGGCGCCGCCCAGGTTGCTCGTGCGCGCGAGCACGAAGACGCCCTTACCCTGGCCGCAGCGTTCGACGAAAGGCGCCAGCGCGTCGGCGCCCAGGTAGGGGCTGACGGTCACGGCGTCGGCGCCGAGGCCGGGCAACGGCGCCCCGCTCAGGTCGGGCGCGCCGCCGAAGCACGCCGCCGCGTAGGCGGCGGAGGTCGAGCCGATGTCGCCGCGCTTGACGTCGAGGATCACCGGCAGGTCGTGCTCGTGGGCGCAGGCGACGACCCGCCGCAGCGCCTCCCAGCCGGGGGCGCCGTACTGCTCGAAGAAGGCGGCCTGGGGCTTGACGACCGCGACCAGGTCGGCCACGGCGTCGATCAGGCCGCTCGCGAACTCGGCGAAGCAGGCCGCGACGGCCCCGGCGGC
>DATIYD010000488.1:0-6485 GCA_035517975.1 Thermoleophilia bacterium
CCCGCTACCTGACCGAGATCACCTGGCCGGTAGCGCCGCGACCTGCCACCGCGGCGCCGGCCTCTTCTTGACCTTCTCATGGGGCGAAGGTTGACACTGGCAAGACAAGGGGCCGGCATCACCAGGGGTCGGCTCCAGCAGGGGTCGGCCGGCCCGGTGCGCTCATGTCCCGGTGGTCCGGCGACGACGACGGGCGGCGCCGCGGCGCCGCCCATACGGGGGGTCACATGACAGAAACGGTGACGGACCTGCACTATCTGAGTGCGACCGCGGCGCGAGAGGCGTTTGCCGCACGCGAGCTGTCGCCGGTCGAGCTCATGGAGGCGACGATCGCCCGGATCGAGGACGTCGATCCCGCGGTCAACGCCCTGCCCATCCGTTTGTTCGACGAGGCCCTCGAGGCTGCGCGGCACGCCGAGGAGCGCTTCGCCGGCAACCACGGCGGTCCGCGCCCGCTCGAAGGGCTGCCGGTGGCGGTCAAGGACGAGGTCGAGGTGGCCGGACAACCCTGCACGGCGGGCTCGCTCGTCTTCAAGGACGAGGTGCCAGACGTCACGGCCGCCAGCGTGCAGCGCATCATCGACGCGGGCGGCATCATCCACGCCCGCTCGGCGACTCCCGAGTTCTGCTGCGCGGCGATCACCGAGTCGCGGCTTTGGGGGATCACCCGCAACCCGTGGAACACGGCCTTCAGTCCCGGCGGCTCCTCGGGCGGCTCCGGCGCCGCCCTGGCGGCCGGCATGGCGACCCTCGCCACCGGCTCCGACATCGGCGGCTCGATCCGCATCCCCGCCTCGTTCTGCGGCGTCGTGGGGTTCAAGCCGCCCTACGGCCGCGTGCCCCAGATGCCGCCCTTCAACCTCGACCATTACTGCCACGAAGGCCCCATGGCGCGCACGGTCGACGACTGCCGGCTGCTCGAGAACGTGATGGCCGGCCCGCACCCCGAAGACATCGTCTCGCTGCGGCCCAAGCTCACCATCCCGGAGGATCTGCCGACGGTCGCCGGCAAGGTCTTCGCCTGCAGCGTCGACCTGGGCGGCTTCGACGTCGGCGACGAGGTCGCGGCCGCCGTGCGCGACGCGGCCGAGACGTTCCGCGGCCTGGGCGCGACGGTCGTCGAGGTCGAGCTCGGCTGGTCGCTCGACGCCATGCGCGAGGCCGCGCGCGCCCACCTCGCCGCCATCTTCGGGAGCTGGATCGGCACCATCCTCGAGGAGCACCGCGACCTGCTGACGCCCTACGCGGTGGCCTTCGCCGAAGACGCCGTGCGGCATCCGACGATGAGCTGGCTGGAGTCGCTCGAAGTCGAGGGCGAGACCTACGACCACCTGGCGGCCGTCCTCGAGCGCTACGACGCGCTCCTCTGCCCGGCCTTCACCCAGCCGGCGCTGGCGGCCGGAGGCGACTACGACATCGACGCCGTCTTCAACGACGCCCTGACGTTCCCGTTCAACATGTGCAGCCGCTGCCCGGTGATCGTGGTGCCGGTGTCGCGCGCCGCTTCGGGCGTACCCATCGGCCTGCAGATCGTGGGGCGGACCTACGACGACACGAGCGTCTTCGCCGCGGCCGCGGCTTTCGCGGCCGCGGGTCGCTGGTATGAGACAAACGCGGACCGGCCTGATCGGCCAAGGAGGGCGACATGACCCGTCGCACGACCACCAGTCGGCTCCTGCTCGTAGCCGCCGTCCTGCTCGCCGCGAGCCTGGTCTGGGGCCTCGCCAGTGCCCTCGCGGACAACTCCTCGCCTTCACCGGCATCGAGCAAGGTCGTGCTCAAGGTCGGCTGGACGAGCGAGCCCGACAACCTCAACCCCTTCGTGGGCTGGGCCACGACGACCTACGAGATCTGGACGGTCAACTACAACTTCCTGTTCGGCTTCGACGGCCAGACCTTTCGGCCGACGCTCGGCCTGGCGGCGCAGTTTCCCACCGAGGCAAACGGCGGCATCTCGCCCGACGGCAAGGTCTGGACCGTCCATCTGAAGCCCGATCTCAAATGGTCGGACGGCCTGCCGCTCACCGCGGCCGACGTCGCCTTCACCTACAACTACGTCGTCAAGAACCATATGGCCAACATGGCCCTGACGACGGTCGGCATCACGGGAGCCAAGGAGATCGACCCGACGACCGTCGAGATCGACTGCTCCCAGCCAAAAGCCGACATGGAGTCGATCTTCCTGCCGATCCTGCCCAAGCATGTCTGGGAGCACGTCTCGCCCCAGCTGGCGTCGACGACGTATCCGAACAAGCCGCCGATCGTGGGCAGCGGCCCGTTCTACACGGTCGCCTTCAAGAAGGGCGCCTACGTCGAGATGGTCCGCAATCCCTACTACTGGGGCAAGAGGCCGACGGTCGACAAGATCTTCTTCGAGATGTACCAGGACCCGGCGACCATGGTGCAGGACCTGAAGTCAGGCGCGATCGACGCCGCCTGGGGCATCCCCGAGGCCCAGTTCAAGCCCTTGACGTCTCAAGCCGGCATCCACACCATCGCCTACAACTTCTTCAACTGGGACTACCTCGACCTCAACTGCTCGTCGCTGCCGGGCTCGACCGGCAATCCCGTGCTTCGCGACGTCCGGTTCCGCGACGCGCTGAACTATGCGATCGACCGCAACAAGCTGTGCCAGGTCGCTTACGACGGCCTGGCGGCGCCGGCGACCACGATCATGCCGCCCGACACGTGGTCGAACCCCGACTTCCACTGGCAACCATCGGCCACCGAGATGTACACGTACGACCTCGCCAAGGCCAACCAGCTACTCGACGCGGCGGGCTACCGGCGTGGATCGAACAACCTGCGCCTCTACAGGGGGAAGCCGATCACCCTGCGCCTGTGGACGACGACCGACTTCCCCGAGGGGCAGAGCGAGGCCAAGATGATCGCGGGGTCGTTCGAGAAGCTCGGCCTCAAGATCAACCTCGCCGTCATCGACAACGGAGCGTTCCTCGCGCGCATGTTCAACTACAACGGCTCCGCCTTCGCCCCCGACTTCGACATCGGCCTCAGCGACTGGGCCGGCTACGGCGATCCGGGTGAGACGCTCACCTCATTCACCACGGCGCAGATCGGCGGCACCAACGAACCGGCCTGGTCGAACCCCACCTTCGACAAGCTGAACGTGCGCCAGGCGGCCGCTCTCGATCCCACGACCCGCCGGAACATCATCTGGCAGATGCAGCAGATCTTCTATCAGCAGTCGCCCCAGATCGTGCTCGTCTACCCGCAGTACCTGCAAGCCTACGACACCACGCGCTGGACGGGTTGGACGCCCATGTTCCACGGTCGCGGCCCGGCCTGGATGACGACCGCCACCGTCGACTCCTACGTCAACCTCAAGCCGGCCGCCGCGGGCGCAGGCAGCAGCGGCGGTGCCCGCGGCACGACCATTGCCATCGTGGCGGCCATCGTCGTGATAGCCGCCCTCGTCGCCGTCACGCTCGTGCGGCGCCGCCGCGTGCGGGCAGAGGAGGCCTGAGACCCGGGAGCCGTTACCTCGCGTGGAGCTGCGGCGGGGCAGGCCTCATTCGCCTGCCCCGCCGACGTGAGCAAAGGGCAGGGTGAGGGTCGGAAGGTCGCTCTCCGAGTGACGGCCGTGCGCCGAAGCAGCCGCCGACGTGAGCGAAGGGCAGGGTGAAGGTCGGAAGGTCGCTCTCCGAGTGACGGCCGTGCGCCGAAGCCTGCGACCGGTACGAGGTGCGCGACCTGGAGGCCCTCACCCCGCCCTGAGCGCCGGCGCCAGGAGGCAGCCCGGCGCAGACTTTCGCCGGCCCCGCCCACGCGCGTAGACTCTTGGCAACCCGATCCGAGGAGGCCTTCATGCGCGTTCTGGTTGTCGGCGGCGGCGGTCGCGAGCACGCCCTCGTCCACGCCTTCTGCGCCTCGCCGCTTGCCACGCAGGTGTTCTGCGCGCCGGGCAACGCCGGCATCGAGCAGGAGGCCGACCCGATCGCGATAGGCAGCGACGATCTCGACGGCCTGCTCGCCTTCGCCAAACGGGAGCACATCGATCTGACGGTGGTCGGCCCCGAAGCCCCGCTCGTGGCCGGCATCGCCGACCTGTTCACCGAGCACGGCTTGCTCGTGTTCGGGCCCACGGCCGAGGCGGCGCGCCTCGAGGGCAGCAAGGCCTTCGCCAAGGAGATCATGGGCGACGCACACGTGGCCACCGGGTCCTACCGCCGCCACGACGACCTCGACGCCGCGCTGCGCGACCTCGCCGGCCAGGAGACCTGGCCGCTCGTGGTCAAGGCCGACGGTCTGGCCGCCGGCAAGGGCGTGATCATCTGCCGGGACGCGGCCGAGGCCGAGGCCGCCGTCCGCCTGTGCCTCGACGAGCATGCCTTCGGCGAGGCCGGCGGCACCGTGCTGCTCGAGGAGTTCCTGAGCGGCCCCGAGGTCTCGCTGCTCGCGCTGTGCGACGGCACCCGGGTCGTGCCGATGGCGCCGGCCCAGGACTACAAACGTATCTTCGCCGGCGATCAGGGGCCCAACACGGGCGGCATGGGCAGCTACTGCCCTGTGCCCGGCTTCACCGACGGCGTCGCCGAGACCGTGGCCGAAGAGCTGTTCCGCCCGGTGCTCGAGGCCCTGCGCCGGCGCGGCATCGACTATCGCGGCGTGCTCTACGGCGGCCTGATCGTCACCGAGCACGGCGTCAAGCTGCTCGAGTTCAACTGCCGCTTCGGCGACCCCGAGACCCAGGCCATCCTGCCGCGGCTCGACAGCGACCTGCTCGAGGCCTGCCTCGCCACGGCGCGCGGCGAGCTCGACCCCGCCGCGCTGCGCTGGAAGCCCGAAGCCTGCGTGTCGATCGTCATGGCCTCGCGCGGCTATCCGGCGTCGAGCTCGAAGGGCGACGTCATCAGCGGTCTCTCCGAAGCTGCGGCGCTGCCCGACGTCACCATCTACCACGCCGCCACGGCCGTGCACGGCCACGACATCGTCACCTCGGGCGGCCGGGTGCTCGCCGTGAGCGCCCTGGGCGAGCACTTCGCCGGCGCGCGCGAGCGTGCCTACGGCGCGCTCGCGCGCATCTCCTTCGCCGGCGCGCAGTCACGTCCCGACATCGCCGAGCGTGCCGTGCGCGCCGAGGCGGGCGAGATCGCCCTCTTCCCGCCGGCCTTGGCTGACTAGGCGCGCGACGAAGTCACGCAAGCCTGAGCGACAGCAACGAAGTCGATTGGCGGCACTAGGCGCGCGACGAAGTCACGCAAGCCTGAGCGACAGCGACGAAGTCGATTGGCGGCACTAGGCGCGCGACGAGGTCACGCAAGCCTGAGCGACGGCGACGAAGTCGAATTGGCGGCACTAGGCGCCCGACGAAGGGGTAAGCTCTGCCGGAGATCGCGCCCCGCGGCGGGCGCCCTGAAGGGAGTGACAAGTGGAGAAGACGAGTACCGAGGTCGAAGCGCTGCTCGTCGGCATCGAGTTCGAACCGGTGCTCGTGGGCATCATCATGGGCAGCGAGTCCGACCGCGAGGTCATGGAGGCTGCCGGTCGCGAGCTCGACGAGCGTCGCATCCGCCACGAGATCCACGTGATGTCGGCGCACCGCGACCCCGAGAAGGTGGCTCATTACGCGCGAACAGCCCAGGCACGCGGCCTCAAGGTGCTGATCGCCGGCGCCGGCAAGGCGGCGGCGCTGCCCGGGGTGATCGCCTCGTACACGAACCTGCCGGTGATCGGCGTGCCCATCAAGACGAGCGACCTCGGCGGTCTCGACTCGCTGCTGTCGATCGTCCAGATGCCGCCCGGCGTGCCGGTCGCCTGCGTGGCCATCAACGGCGCCCGCAACGCCGCCATCCTCGCCGCGAAGATCCTCGACGTCTGACGCGGGTCCGCGTCGCGCCGAGCGGAGGTCTCGAGAGCATGAACGACGGTCCCCGCAGACCGCGCATACCGCCCGGCGAACGCCGCCAGATCTTCGTCATGGCGGTCAGCGGCCTCAGCTTCATCGCCGTGCTGGCGCTGATCGCCCTGCTGCTGCGCCTGGTCGGCTGACCGGTCGCCCCTCCACGACAAGGAGACCCAGATGATCAAGCAGACCCTGACCTCGCCCGCGGCCGCGCCGGCGATCGGTCCGTACTCGCCCGCGGTGCAGGCCGGCGACCTCGTGTTCTTCTCGGGCCAGGTGCCGTTCGACGCGAGCGGCGCGATCGTGGGCGCCACGGTGGCCGAACAGGCTCGCCAGGCGCTGACCAACCTCCACCACCTGCTCGAGGCGGGCGCGCTGACCAGTCACGCCGTCGTCAAGACGACGATCTTCCTCACCGACATGAACGATTTCGCGGCCGTCAATGAGGTCTACGGAGAGTTCTTCGAGAAGCCCTACCCGGCGCGCTCGACGGTGGCGGTCGCGGCCCTGCCCAAGGGGGCGCTCCTCGAGATCGAAGCCATCGCCATGAGGGAATGACGTAGCGGGTGACCGAGCAGCGGCCGACAAGGACGATCTACCGCTCGGCGGCGGGCGCGGCGAA
>DATIYD010000489.1:0-2158 GCA_035517975.1 Thermoleophilia bacterium
GCCCCCGAAGCCGCCGCGGCGGAAAGGAGTGCCTGAGGCCATGACCGAGAAGATCAAGAGCGCGGCCGACCTCAAGGCGTTCGCCGACCGGGCGAAGGCCGCCGTCGAGCTGCGTGAGGGCACCAAGGACGTCCAGGTCACGGTGCACATGGGCACCTGCGGTATCGCCGCCGGCGCGCGCGGCGTGATCGCCGCCTTCATGCGCGAGATGTCCGCGGCCGGCGTGACCGACGTCACGCTGCGCCAGTCGGGCTGCGCCGGCCTCTGCGAGCAGGAGCCGATGATCACCGTGCGCGACGCGAGCGACACGCCCTATCGCTATGGGCTGCTCGACGACGCCAAGGTCAAGACGATCGTCACGGAGCACCTCGTCGGCGGCCAGCCGGTCGACGCGCTGCTGATCGGGTCGTAGACAAGCTCACGAGGAGTTAAGGAAGCGGATATGGAGCAGTTCAGAAGCCACGTCCTCGTGTGCACGGGCGGCGGTTGTATCGCCTCCGGCGCCCTGGCGGTCAGCGCCGCCTTCACCGAGGAATTGCAGAAGCAGGGCCTGACCGACGAGGTCCAGGTCGTCGAGACCGGCTGCCTCGGCCCGTGCGCCGTGGGCCCGGTGGCGCTCGTCTACCCCGACGGCGTCTTCTACCAGAACATCAAGGTGCCCGACGTCGCCGAGATCGTCGAGGAGCATCTTCTCAAGGGACGCGTCGTACCGCGCCTCGTGAGCCATGCCCCCGGCACCGAGAAGACGGTCGCCGAGATGCGCGACGTCGAGTTCTTCAACCGCCAGGTCAAGATCGTGCTGCGCAACTCGGGTCTGATCGACCCGCTGCGCATCGAGGACTACGTGGCCCGCGACGGCTACGCCGCCCTCGTCAAGGCGCTCACCGAGATGACCCCCGAGCAGATCGTCGACGAGGTCCTGGCCTCGGGTCTGCGCGGCCGCGGCGGGGCCGGCTTTCCGACCGGCCTCAAGTGGCGCTTCGCCCAGCAGCAGAGCAGTGACGTCAAGTACATCCTCTGCAACGCCGACGAGGGCGACCCCGGTGCCTTCATGGATCGCTCCGTGCTCGAGGGCGACCCGCACTCGGTGATCGAGGGCATGGCCGTCGGCGCGTATGCGATCGGCGCCCACCAGGGCTACGTCTACGTGCGGGCCGAGTATCCGCTGGCCGTCGAACGCCTGCAGTACGCGATCGACCAGGCGCGCGAGTACGGCCTGCTCGGCGACGACATCGCCGGCTCGGGCTTCGCCTTCGACCTCGAGATCCGCATGGGCTCCGGCGCCTTCGTCTGCGGCGAGGAGACGGCCCTCATGACCTCGATCGAGGGCAACCGCGGCGAGCCGCGGCCGCGCCCGCCGTTCCCGGCCGTCAAGGGCCTCTGGGACAAGCCCAGCGTGCTCAACAACGTCGAGACCTACGCCAACATCAACCCCATCATCCTGAAGGGCGCCGAGTGGTTCGCCGCCACCGGCACCGAGAAGAGCAAGGGCACCAAGGTCTTCGCCCTGGGCGGCAACATCACCCACGCCGGCCTCGTCGAAGTGCCGATCGGCATGCAGCTCGGCGAGATCATCAACGAGATCGGCGGCGGCGTGCCCGGCGACAAGGCGCTCAAGGCCGTGCAGCTCGGCGGCCCCTCGGGCGGCTGCGTGCCCTACTGGCACCTCGATACGCCGGTCGACTACGAGTCGCTCCAGGAGCTCGGCGCCATCATGGGCTCCGGCGGCCTCGTGATCATGGACGAGGACTCGTGCATGGTCGACATGGCGCGCTTCTTCCTGGAGTTCACCCAGGACGAGAGCTGCGGCAAGTGCCCGCCCTGCCGGGTCGGCACCAAGCGCATGCTCGAGATCGTCGAGCGCATCTGCAACGGGCAGGGCGAAGAGGGCGACATCGAGCGCCTCCAGGAGCTCGGCCGCATGATCAGCCAGACCGCGCTCTGCGGCCTCGGCCAGACGGCTCCCAACCCGGTGCTGTCGATGATCCGCCACTTCCGTCACGAGTGGGAAGCCCATATCCGCGACAAGCACTGCGAGGCCGGCGTCTGCGCGACCATGTTCAAGGCGCGCTGCACCAACGCCTGCCCCGCCGACGTCGACGTGCCGGGCTTCGTCAGCCTGGTCGGCGAGAAGCGCTTCGACGAGGCCCTGCGCCTG
>DATIYD010000490.1:0-2648 GCA_035517975.1 Thermoleophilia bacterium
GAGAAGCGGCAGCAGGATGAGACAGGCCACGACGCCGGCGAGGCGTGTTGCCACGCCCGCAGGCCGCTCGGCGCGTTCAGCGACGTGCAGGCCCTCGCCGGCGACGTCGCCATCGTCAACCTGACCCATGCCGTCGGACGAGCGCGCCGTGCGGTGCTTGCGCAGATAGTCGGCACCCATGATCGCGGCGGCGGCCACGAGCGCAAGGGCGCCCGACCACTTGCTGGCGACGGCCAGGCCGCCGGCGAGGCCGGTGAGGATGATCCAGCGCGCGGGCCGGCCCGACTGCACGAACCGGAGCGCGCAGTAGATGCAGACCGCCGACCACAGGGCGACGAACGGGTCGAGCACGCCGATACGTGACTCGACGATGAGCAGGGGGTCGGCCGCGGCCAGCACCAGGGCCGTGAGCGCCCACCGCGGCGGCAAGCACAGACGGCGAGCCAGCGGGTACACGAGGGCGATGAGCAGGGTGCCGGCGATGGCCGACGGCACGCGCCAGCCCCAGGGGTCGTTGCCCATGACGGCGACGCCGGTCGCGATCGCGAGCGTCCCGAGTGGCGGATGGTCCAGGCCGATCTCATCACCGGGCCTCCACGGCAGCGGCTGGAGTGGCCCGACCCGGCCATGCAGCACCGAGTTCGCGTCGTGCACGTAGAAATGCTCGTCGTAGATGAGGCCGGGGTAGACGGCCAGGTTGGCGAGACGCACGAGGCCCGAAAGGGCGACGGTGGCAAGGGCGATGACGATGACAAGGCGGGTGGCGCGCCCGCCTCGTGAGGCCCAGGGCATCAGCTCAAGCGGTCTTGATCGTGAACGACGCCATGGCCGGAGCCAGCCTCGACCAGGCGGTCGACCACGTCGCGGCGCTCGCCTGCCCGGTGACCCAGTAGGCGTAGCGCCCCTTCGGGAGCAGGTACGACATGGCGCCCGCCGGAGTCGTGCCGACGAGGTAGCTGTAGGTGACCTGGAGCCCGCTCGTGCCGTTCAGGGTGATCGGCTTGAAAGGATCGCTCACCGCGACCTGCTGCTTCTTGCCGAGCTCCTGCGCGATCATCTGGCGACCGATGGCTTTGAAGTCGTTGAAGTGCCGTGTCACGTCGGCCGCGGTGGCCGGCTTGTTGAGCTCGAAGACCATCACCTGTATCGCGTCGAGATAATGCCCGTCCACCTGCTTGCCCTTGGGATCCGCCCAGGTTGCGACGAGGAGCGGGCCGTTGCCTGTGTCGCCGGGCTTGGCGGCGGCCGAGGCGCTCACCCAGCCGATCGGGACTCTCAATGTGACTCCGAACTGCTTGATGGTCGCCAGGCCGAACGACGAAGCTGGTGCCGCGCTCGGCGAGCCGGCCGGAGACTGCGTTTGCGGCCCGGTCGAGCCGTTCGAGCACGCGCCGGCCGACAGGGCGACCGCGACGACCGTCGCCCCGACGGCCACCATGAGCGAGACGCGTCGGATGCACACGGGTGTCTCCTTTCGCGGTGGGAGGGTCTGGGTTCTGGACTCGTTGTTCTGCCGAGGTCCAGCGGATTCCTTTGCCGTGTCGGCTTCGGCCCGGATGGACTTGAGCGATGAGCAGGGAGGCGGCACGCGCGCAGATGCCGCGGCGAGTGGGCCGCGGGCGCCCACTCGCCGCGGCAAACGAAGCGCTCGGTGGGATGGGCGGTCGCCGCTCGCGAAGCGGCGGCGCGCGAGGCCGCGGACCTAAAGGGTTGCCGGACGCCGGCCGATATGGTCATCGAGCCGGAAAGCCGGGCCCAAAGAAAAGTGTCTAGCGTCTCGGCGGTGGGGCAACCTGAGTTACGAAGGCGATAAAGGCAAACCGTCTGCGAGGACGGGGCGCAAAGCCACAGGACTCAAGGTCAGACAGAGTCGGCTGGGTTGCCGCCGCAGCGAGCACGACACCGACGGACCTGTGGCTTAGCCGGAACGAGGCGCCATGGTCCGTTTTTTCGTGGTCCTCGAGCAGAGAAGGTTTTGCAAGATCTCAAGACGGTTGGGAAGGAGGTGACAATTCACATGAAGCGCTTCAACAAGGGTCAAAGCGGTTTCACGCTCATCGAGCTCCTGATCGTTATCATCATTATCGGAATCCTGGCCGCCATCGCTATCCCGATGTTCCTCAATCAGAGGAACAAGGCCAAGGACGCCGCGGTCAAGGAGGGCATCCACAGCATCCAGGTGGGTATCCAGAGCTACGCGGTCGACAACAACGACACGTATCCTGGCGCCCTCACAGCGAGCACGCAGCTTGTCGACTCGTCCGGCAAGAACTATGTCGACAACTGGCCGAAGAACCCGTTCACCAACGTCCTGATGGCCGGCAGCACGAGCAAGGGTGACTTCACCTACACGGCCAACGCTGCCAGCGGCACCTTCACCCTGGTCGGGCACGTGGCCAACACGCCGACCGGTGACTTCACGGTTCCTTGATCATAGTCTGATCAGCCGTCCGAAGACGAGGGGCGGCTCCGCGAGGAGCCGCCCCTCTCTTCGGTTCATGGGAGGGGCGCGGCGCACGACACACGAGCAGCGCCCCCCCCGCAACTCGACGTCTGCGGGAGTTCAGAGTGCGACAGGCACTGTACGGCTCAGCGACAAGAAAGGGAGACCTGATGCAGCGGAGCGCGGGTGCAGGTCAGCGTGGCTT
>DATIYD010000491.1:0-3043 GCA_035517975.1 Thermoleophilia bacterium
TGTAGCGGATCGCGGTGCCGGCCAGGATCTCGAGGCCGTCGGCGACGTTGGTGCCGCCCATGACGAAGTCGACGCCGCTCGCCTTGGCCGCCTGCAGCGAGGCGATCTCGGACTCGCGCGAGGTCGAGACCACCTCAAGGAAGACCTCGAGGCCGTCGGTGTGGGCCTTCTGGGCAACGACGGCGAGCTCCTCGGGGGTGGCGCCGATGTCCTTGAAGCCGACGTAGCGCAGGGTCGTGCCGCGCAGGCTCTCGTAGACCTTGGCCGCCTCGGGCACGGTCGTGTCGTTGTGGGTGAGCATGAAGATGAAGTCCACGGGACTACCTCCTGTCCGAAGACGGCGTCGGCGGCACGAGCTGGCCGAGACCGTCGATCACGAAGTCGGGCGTCACATCGACGCCTTCCAGATCCTTGAGCGTGGTCGCACCGGTCAGCACGAGCACACCGGTCATGCCGAGCGAGTGAGCCATGGCGACGTCGGTCAGCAGGCGATCGCCCACCACCGCGACGTCGTCGCCGGCGAGGCCGAGCCGGTCCTCGAGGGCACGCGCCATGTGGACGCTGGGCTTGCCGACGATGGCCTCGGCCCGGGCGCCCGTGCACGCCTCGATCGCGGCGAGCATGGCGGCACAGTCGGGCAGGCCGCCGTCGGGGGTGGGGCAGTACGGATCGGGGTTGGTCGCCACGATCGCGGCGCCGTGATGCTTGACGGCCCGGTAGGCGGCGTTGAGCTTCGCGTAGTCGAAGGTGCGGTCGAAAGAGACGACCACGACGTCGGTACGAGCCGAGTCGCTGGTGACCTCGAAGCCGGCGGCCTCGAGTTCGCCGCGGGTCGAGGCCTCGGTGACGCACAGGAGGCGGGCCGAGGGGTGGTCGCGTCTCAGGTAGCCGACGAGAGAATCGACCGAGGTGACCACGTCGGCGCGGGTCGCCGTGACGCCCAGGCGGTCGAGCTTCTCGGCGTAGGCCGTGCCGGGCTCGAGCGGCTTGTTCGTGACGAACACGACGCGCGCGCCGGCCTCGCGCAGTCGTGCGATCGCCTCGCCCGCGCCCGGTAGGAGCGCGTCGCCCAGGTAGACGGTGCCGTCCAGGTCGAAGACGTAGCCCGGAAAGATGCGATCGGGCCGACGTCCCGCCCCGGGGCCCGCTGCGGTTCCGGTGCTCATGCCGCCCCCGAGACGATCGCTTCGGTCTCCGCGATGAGGTCGTCGACGTGACGATCATCCCACAGTCCGAGCGACCAGGCGAGGTCGGCCACGCTGAAGCGGTCGCGCATGAGGTGGCAGCTCGCCAGCGCCCAGCGCACGGTGTCGCGGTCGACCGCGGGCTCCAGCTCGGAGAACCGCAGCGGGGCTCCGGCGGAGCCCAGGGCCGCGACCAGGTCGCGAGGCGTCGCCAGCAGACCGCGGAGAACGCGGTCGTGGTCCGCCCACTCGTCGGCCACCGCATCGAGGTGGCCCTGGGCCGTGGTCCAGCGGGCGAGCTTGCGCTCGTAGTCGCTCCAGCACTCCCGCGCCATCGCACCGCTCGGATCGAGGCCGGTGAAGGCGTCGATGACGCGCGCCCTGGCCTCGTCGGCCGCGGCAACGCGCACCCTCCTCAGGCCACCGTCGGCGAGCGCCGCGAGGACGTGCTGCCAGAGCACGGCGCTGCAGATGCTCGCCACCCCGACCTGGATGCCGTGCAGGTCGTTGTCGCGGCCGGCGCTCATGGCGGCCATGTCGATGAGGTGGCCGACTGTGTGCTCCATCCCCGAGCCGGGCGCCGTGGTTCCGGCGACGCCCATGGACAGGCCGCTCAGGACGAGCGTGGCGGCCACATACTCGAGCGCCGCCGGGTCGGCCTCGGGCACGCGCGGCGCGGCCTCGAGCAGTCCCGCACCGCGGTCACGGGCCAGCGCGACAGCCGTGGGAGAGTAGAAGTGGTCCATCTTGAGGACGTTCGCGAGGTACCAGTCGGCCGGCGCCGTGAAGGTGGCGATCAGGTCGGCAAAGCCCGAGATGTTCATACGGGTCGGCGCGCCGACGAGCACGTCGGTGTCGATCAGGAGCGCGTCGGCCCAGGTTGTCTGGGTCGTGCGCTTGACACCGCTCACGAGCAGCACCGAGCGGTCGTCGGCGAAGCCGTTGACGCTGTTCGCGGTCTGCACGATGACGTACGCCGCCCCCAGTCTCGCGGCGACGGCCTTGCCGATGTCGGCGATCGTGCCCGAGCCGGCCGCCACGATACAGGCCGCGCCACGGCAGCCGGCGGACACCTCGTCGAGCGTGCGCTCGTCGGCGTGCACCACGGTGGCTTCGTCTCCGACGACCACGCCGGCCACGCTGCAGCACCTCGACAGGAGCTCCTCGACCGCGTACCGCAGCTCGCCGCGCGCCGAGAGCTTGGGGCGCGCGTCGGACAGCAGGGCGACCGGCCCCACCGAGCCGCGATCCGCAAGGAGCCCCCGAACGACCTCCGGCAGCGACGCCAGCGCGTCGTGGCCGATCCGCACGGCGCCCAGCCCGGCCGGCTGGAGGCGGCCGCCGTCCGCCTCGGCCAGTCTCCGTTTGACGGCGGCTAGATCGAACGTGTCGCGGCTCATGGACGGCGCATCTCCTTGGCATCGAGCGGACTCATCGGCAACACCCCTCCACGGCATCGAACAGCTCGCGGTAGCGGCGGTACTCGGCGTCGTAGCGCGCCCCGACCTCGGGGCGGGGCAACAGAGGCTCCGGCCCCAGAGCGACGACCCGGTCGACCGCCTCGGCCGCGTGGGCGAACGCGCCGCTCGCGATGCCGGCCAGCATGGCCGCGCCGAGCGCGGTGGGTTCGGGCGAGAGCACCGGGCGGACCTGTCTGCCGGTCACGTCGGCCTTGATCTGCAGCCAGAGCTCGCTCCGTGCGCCGCCGCCGACCACGCGGATCTCGCTGCCCCCGAGGCCCAGCGCCTCGAGCCGCGTCACGATGTCGCGCAGCGCGAAGGCGCAGCCTTCGAGCACGGCGCGCGCCAGATGGCTGCGATCGTGGTTGAGCGAGAGCCCGGCAAAGACGCCGCGGATCT
>DATIYD010000492.1:0-2094 GCA_035517975.1 Thermoleophilia bacterium
GCGCCCAAGCCCGCGAGGCGCACCGCAGCGGCCGCGGGCAACGGTTCAAGGACCGCTTCTACGACCTGATCGCCGGCAAGCCGTCGCAGCCCCCGGTCGACGCCGAGGCGAAGGAGCCCGAAGAACCGGAGCGTTAGACGAGCCCCCGGGCCTCGAGCCAGGCGATGCTCGCCAGGGCAGACGGCTCGTCTAAGTGCTCGAGGATGACGGTGGCCCCCGCCTTGCGGGCGACGGCCAGCACGGCGGCGCCGTCGACCACGCCCTCGCCGAGCGGACGATGGGGATCGTCGGCGTCGGCCGGCCCCAGGTTGCTGTGCAGGTGGACGTGGATCAGGCGCGCCTGCGGGTCGGCGAGAAAGGCGTCGAGCGTGCCGCTGATCGCCGCGTGGCCGGTGTCGAGCGCGAAGCCGAGCTCGCCCAGATCGAGGTCGCCCGGCCCCGTGAAGTGGGAGACACCGACACCGGGCAGGTTCTCCATGGCGATCCGCATGCCGAGCTCGCGCTGCAGCTCGGCGAGGTCGGCGATCGTGGCCTGCAAGGCGGCGACGATCGCCGGGTCGCGCGGACCGGGCGGGTCGCGATAGTCGGCGTGCGCCACGTAGAGCAGCGCCCCCATCTCGACGGCCGCCTCGATGTGACGGCGATGCAGGGCGACGGTGCGCCGGCGCGTGGGCTCGTCGGGGCTCCCGGGATCGATCTCGTAGCCGTAGGGGCCGTGCACCGTGAGCCGCAGGCCGCTGGCGACGGCCACGCGACGGTTGAGCGGCGAAAGCACCGTGTGCAAGCCCAGCGAGTCGACCTCGACCAGGCTCGTATGCACCGCGAGCCGCTCGAGCACTTCCGCCAGCGGGACGTCGGGCAGGACCTGGCTGGGCAGGCCGATGTCGGGCGGAAGGCTCACCGGCGAAGCATAACTTCCCGGAGCGGCGACGGCCATGGCCACGCTCGTCGCCTGGTCCGGCTACGCTCGTGGGGTCCGTGTTGTCACAGATCCTCCGCCGGCTCGCACCTACTGGACATGAACCCGCCCACCACGACGGCAGCGCTACGAGATCCGGCGGCCGGCAACGCCAACGCGGCCGGGAAGTCACGCGTGCTGTCTGATCTGACAACACTTCTTCTCACCCGCGACTCATTCGGGCCGAACCGCGGCCGAAGACAAGATGGAGACAATCGTCGATCTCCGGCTGCAACGCCGGCTACAGGCACGGGCAAGGCCTGGGGAACCGAGGCGCGCGCGGCGCATCGCTGCCGCCCCGCATGGAGGAGCGTGAAGACCATGAGGCACGCTGAAGGCGTCACCACGCGAGCGCGCACGCCGGGCCGGGCAAGCGCCGGATTCAGCCTGGTGGAGCTGCTGGTGACCATCACTCTGGCCGGCATCCTGTTCATGGCCCTGACGCCGCTGTTCGTGAGCATCCTCAAGAACACCTCGACCAACGAGCGCCGGGTGATCGCCACCAACCTCGCCCAGGCGCGCCTCGAGCGCGTCCGCATGATCGCCTATGCCGACATCACGAACGCCAACCTGACCTCGTCCACGTTCGCCGCCGGCGCCTTCAACCCGAGCTTCACCGCGGCCCACGGCGGTGCCCCCTACACGATCACCATGTCGTGCAGCCCGACGGCCAACCCCACCGCCGCCTACAAGACCGTCTGGGTGACGATCACCCGCGGGAACGACAACTTCAAGACGACGTCAAAGACGGTCGTCATGAACCCCGCCGCGGTGCAGGTCTCGTCGACCTCCGGACCCGGCGGCGGCAGCGGCCCGTTCTCGCTGACGGTGGCCTTCAAGAACTCCTCCGAGGTCGTGCCCATGACCAGCCCGACCCCGCGCGGCGTCTACATCGTGCAGAAGATCATGAACACCGCGCTGCCAACGCCGACGCCGACCGCCACGGTGACCATCTCGCCGACCCAGGCGCCGGCCGCCTCGCCGACCAACTCGACGATCAACTGGACCAACCTGCCGGGCGGCTCGGGTTACCTGTACATCGTCTACTGCAACAGCAAGATGTGGACGAGCAGCGTCCTGCAGACGCCGCCGTTCCACATGTTCAGCAACGGCTGGGTCAAGTTCGACACGAACCC
>DATIYD010000493.1:0-2278 GCA_035517975.1 Thermoleophilia bacterium
CGGGCGTGCACGTCAAGCCCTACCCAGCTACCATCGTCCATGCCGGCGCCTCCCGTAATTGCGGCTCTGCCACTGGGCCCATCCCGGCGGCAACCCGCGCCAACTTACGAGTGAGGCGCCGGTCAGTCCATATGGTCTAGAGCACGCGAACGCCGCCCCGGCGGGCGCTCGGAGCCGAGCCCGCCGACCCAAGCTGCTACCATGCGAGCCGATGACTGAGCGATCGGGATCGGCAGGACGCAGCCCCCTGGTGGCGCCGCTGCTCGTCATCGTCATCGCGTTCAT
Source organism: Thermoleophilia bacterium (assembly GCA_035517975.1). Classification (GTDB taxonomy): domain Bacteria; phylum Actinomycetota; class Thermoleophilia; order UBA2241; family UBA2241; genus Bog-752. The sequence goes on from DATIYD010000493.1 coordinate 286, forward strand.
GATGCAGAGCGGCTCCGCCCTGGCCACGAAGGTCATCGGCGCCGTGGGCGTGGTCGACGCGAACTGGCTTCGCACCACGACCGCCGCGCTCATCCTGATCGCGGTGCGGCCGCACTCGCTGCGCCTGCCGCCGCGCGGCCGCCGTCGCACGGTCGCCCTGCTCGCCCTGGCCCTGCTCGGCATGAACCTGAGCTTCTATGGGGCGATCTCGATGGCGCCGATCGGGATCGTCGTGGCGATCGAGTTCGCGGGACCGCTCGTGGTGGCGGTGCTGGGTTCCCGGCGGCCGATCGACTTCGTCTGGGTCGTCCTCGCGGCCGTCGGCATCGCGGTGCTCGTCGGACCGAGCGGCTCGATAGGGCCCGGGGGCCTGGCCCTGGCGCTGTCGGCCGCCCTGTTCTGGGGCCTCTACCTGGTGCTCGCCCGCCGCGCGCTCGGCGAGCTCGAGCCGCTCCACGTCACGACGCTCATGTTCACGGGCTCGGCGCTCGTGCTGACGCCGGTGGCCCTCCTCTTTGCCCCGCGACTCGTGCACCACCCGTCGGCGGCGGCGCTGGGGGTGTTCGTCGGTCTCGTGTCGTCGGCGGCGCCCTATTTTCTCGAGCTCGTCGCCCTGCGCCTGGTAAGGGCCGCGACCTATAGCGTGCTGCTCAGCCTCGAGCCCGCGATCGCCGCCCTCACCGGCTTTCTGTTCGTCGGCCAGACCCTGAGCGTCCTCGACGTCGCGGCGATCGTCACGGTGGTCATCGCGGCGGCAGGGGCGACCGTGCGGGCGGCCTCGCAGCACGTACCGGTGCCCCTGCCGCCCGATGGCGGCGCGCCCCTCTGAGACGCAGGGCTCAGACGCCGGTCTCAGCCGCGACCTTGCCGCTCTTGATCGCCTTGAGCAGGGTTGCGTGGTCCTTCTCGGCCTGGTTGGCGTAGGCGACGGCGAAGTCGGCGAGAGCCGCGTCGAAGCGGCTGCTCACGCCCAGGTAGGAGGCGATGGCGATCCTGTGCCCGGAGCGGGCGTGGCCGCGGGCCAGCGTCCAGCCGCACAGGCTGGCCAGGATCTCGAGGCCGGGCGCCTGCAGGAGTTCGACTTCGATCGAGCCCTTCATGTCGCGCAGCTGGCGCCAGTAGAAGTGGCGGCCCGCCGGCTTGCCGGTCATCCAGCCCAGGAAGATGTCGCTCGCGGCCTGCATGAGGCGCTGTCCGGCGACGACGCGATGGCCGCCGTGGGCGAAGCGGCTGCGGCCGAGGTAGGGCTCGAGCACCGAGGCGCCCGCCTCTTTGACCTGCAGAAAGAGCGGATCGTCGACGTCGCGGCCGAGCAGCAAGACGATGATGCAGCGCGTGCCGACGCTGCCCACGCCGACCACCTTGCGGGCCACATCGACCACCTCGAAACGGTCGAGCAGCTGGCGCCGGTCGTCTTCGAGGGTGGACTCGTACTGATGGAAGAGGCCCGCGATCGCCTCGTTCTCGTCGAGCTCCTTCAGGTGCATGACGAGCGGTGGCTGGTCGACGATGCGCCGGGTGCCGTTCACCCTCTCGGTCAGCTTGCCGGCCGCCTGCAGGCTGTCGCGACTGCGGGCCTTGGCGAAGGTCTTCTCGGCGAACTTGAGCCGCTTGTTGACGGTCTTCTTCGTGGCCGCCTGAGCGGCCTGACTCCCGCGCGCCATGTCGAACAGCTCGTCGGCGACGATGTGCGAGTACCACACCTCGAGCTCGTGCATCTCGGCGTAGGCCGTCATGTGCTCGCGGTACGAGCGCACGGCGGCAAGGGCGGTCTCGCGGCCCGTGTCTTCGTCGAAGCCGTTGTTGCGGCTCGCCAGGATGAAGCTCGCCGCCAGGCGCTTCAGGTCCCACTCGAACGGTCCCGGCAGGGTCTCGTCGAAGTCGTTGACGTCGAAGAGCAGCTCGCGCTCGGGCGAGCCGTAAAGGCCGAAGTTCGAGAGGTGGGCGTCGCCGCAGAGCTGCACGGTCAGGCCGGTGCGCGGCGCCGCGGAGA
>DATIYD010000494.1:0-2166 GCA_035517975.1 Thermoleophilia bacterium
CGTAGCGCTTGGCGGCCGCCGCCAGCGAGCGCTCGACGAGGTCGGCCGGGAACCGCACTCTGCCGCTCGACTCGTCGACCCTGGCGCCGGCCTCGGCCAGGATGCGGCGACCGGCGGAGGTGTCGCAGCGCACGCCGACGCGTGCGAGCACCCTCAGCGTGCGCTCGTGGACCTGCTCCCGCTCCGCCTGGGACAGGATCTGCAGCGTGGTCTGCACCCGCTCACACCTCGATCGTGCGCTCGTCGCCGGCCGTGGCACGGCCCACCGCCTGCTGCTCATCGGCGGCCGCTTCTTGCTCCGCCAGCAGCAGGTCGGCGTCGCCGGCCTGGTTCGCCGGCTTGCCGGGCCCGCCGAAGGCCCGCCGGAAGACAAGATAGCAGACCGGACCGGAGAGCAGGGCGAGGAAGCCCGCGATGCCGTACCAGCCGACGTCGAGGCCGAGCAGTCTGAAGCCGGTGATGCCGAAGATGGTCGTGCTGCGATCTATCGCGTTGACGTAGATGGTGAAGATCACGATGAGGATCGGCGGCACGATCATGGCGATCATGCCCTTCGTGCCCAGGGGCACGCGGAACGGGCGCTTGAGACCGGGCTCCCTGATCCGCAGGACGACGGCGGCCAGGAAGATGAGCACGTAGGACGAGATGAACAGGATCACGTCGATGACGACGAGGTTGCGGAAGGGCCCGATGATCAGGACCGCGTTGAGCCCCGCCATGAGCAGGATGGCCGCGATCGGCGTGCCGAATCGCTTGCTGACCGTCGAGACCGACTTGGGGAACAGGCCGTCGGCAGAGAGGGCGAACAGGGGCCGCGCACCCGAGGCCAGGTAGTCGAGGTACAGCGCCAGGTTGCCGAGCAGGGCCGAGGCCAGCAGCGCGACCCACAGCGCCGAGCCGCCGAGCTTGCGACCGATCTCGACGAACGAGACGTAGCCGCCGCCGGCTTCGGTCGCCCAGTTGGCCCAGTGGCCGTAGCCGGCCAGGCCGGCGACCGTGGGCAGCACGTAGAGGGCGATGATGACGGGCACGGCCAGCATGAGAGCACGCGGGATGACGCGCTGCGGGTTGCGGATCTCGCCGGAGAGCGTCGACATCGACTCGTAGCCCGAGTACATCCATACGCCGATCGCCAGGCCCAGGCCGAGGGCGCCGTTAGTGCCGAAGAGCGGGACGCCGGAGGCCGAGACGGGCGTGAGCGGATTGAACTGCCACTTGGCGAGGCCGACGACGATGAGCGCCACGAAGGGCGCGATGATGAGCACGGAGAACAGGGTCGACGACAGCGCGATGACCTTCACGCCGAGCACGTTCATGAGAGTGAAGGCCGCGATGATGCACCAGCAGATCACGTAGAACCACCACTGGCCGAAGTGCAGCCAGTTCTGCAGGTAGCCCACGCCGAGCACGATGTAGACCGACGAGTCGACGAAGATCGACAGCGACCACCACCAGGCCGTCTGGAAGCCCCAGAAATCGCCCAGGCCGCGCCGCGCCCAGATGTAGAAACCACCCTCGCCGGGCAGCGCCGAGCCGAGCTCGCTGGCCACGAGCGCCATCGGCGTGCTCCAGAGGACAGGCAGCAGGCACAGCAGGAGGATGGTCAGGCCCGGTCCCGACGACGAGACCATGTCCTCGATGCCGAACGAGCCGCCCGACACGAGGATGTAGATCATGAAGAAGACGGTGATGAGACGGACGCTCGAGCGTCTGAGGTCGCGACCGGCGTCGCGCGGCTCGGTCGCGATGGGAAGATGCATCTCCATGTGCGCCCCCTCGGCGGTCGCTTAGGCTGCCCCGAAGGCCAGTATGGGGAGCGCGGCCGCGGCGTGCCACGGCCGATTCTTCGACGAACTTCGCGCTCGGCCGGGAGACTGCTCCGCACGCCGTCGCGAGCCGGGCGGCGCCGCGGCGCCGCTGGACGCGGCCGCCGGCGTGTTGTTGACCGTCCGTGGCTTTCGGGCTAGCGTCACGCCATGTATCTGAGCGTGCAGCGCGCCGCCCGTCGTCTCGGCGTCTCCCCCTACACTATCCGCCGCTGGACCGAGTCCGGCTTGCTGCCGTGCATCCGCACGGCCGGCGGACACCGGCGCATCAAACAGGAAGACGTCGACGAGCTCGCGCTTCTTACGGCCGGTGGCGACCGCGTGGCCGCCCGTCTTGCCC
>DATIYD010000495.1:0-2300 GCA_035517975.1 Thermoleophilia bacterium
GTTGACCGAGACGACGCGGTCCCAGTCGTCTTCGGTCATCGTGTCGGTCGGGCCCTCGACCCACAGGCCGGCGCAGTTCACGAGCGCGTCGAGGCGGCCGCCGCCGGCGACCGTCACGCCGACAATGCGCTCGCAGTCGGCGACCACGCTGACGTCGGCCTCGATCGGGTAGAGGGTGGCACCCGGCGAGCCGGCGAGCTCGCCGACGACGCCCTCGAGCCGGTCGGCCCGCAGGTCTGCGGCGAAGACCTGCGCGCCCTCGGCGAGGAACCGCCGGGCGACCGCCTTGCCGATGCCTCCCCCGGCTCCGGTGACCAGGACCACCCTGTTTTCGAACTCCATGGCCATGACGCTCCTCGTATGAATGCAACGCCGCTCGGGTCAGGAGATCAATAGTAGAGCTCGCTGGGCCCCTTGTACTCCTGGATCGTGTTGCCGCCGTCGATCACCACGAGCTGGCCGGTGATGTAGCTCGCGTCGTCGGAGGCCAGAAAGCAGATCAGCTTGCCGATCTCCTCGGGCCGGGCCGAGCGCTTGAGCGGCGTGTTCTCGCCGCCGACGTCCTCGCCTTCAGCCTGCGAGCCGGTCGCCACCCAGCCAGGGCCGACGGCGTTCACGGTGATCCCGTGCCTGGCGACGTCGAGGGCCACGCCGCGGGTCATGCCCAGCACGCCGGCCTTGGCCGCGCAGTACACGGACTCCTCGGGGTTGGCCACCACGGGACCGGTCACCGACGACACGTTGACGATGCGACCGGAGCCACGCTCGATCATGTGGCCGATCACCGCCCTCGTCATCAGGAACTGGCTCTTCAGGTTGATGGCGATGCCGAAATCCCACTGGCTCTCGCTCATATCCTGGAACGTCGCGAAATCCTCGTCCTGCCCGAAGACCACCATGCCGGCGTTGTTGACCAGCACGTCGATGCGTCCGTGGGCGGAGATCGCCTCGGCGACGACGCGCTGCACGTCGGCCGCCTTCGTCAAGTCGGCGACGTGGCCGGTGCAGCCCCCGCCGAGGTGCGCGGCGCGATCGTGCACCGCCGCCGCGATGTCGACGACCGCGATGCCCTCGGCCTCCTCGTCGGCGAAGACCCGGGCGGTGGCGAAGCCGATGCCGTCCTCCTTGGCCACGCCGGTGATCAGCGCGACCTTGCCGGCGAGTCGTCCCCTGCGCTCCATGAGCGAGCCCCCTTCGTGGGTGTCCGTGTCGGTCTCGTGGGTGTCCGTAACGCTCTCGTGCGTGTCCGTGGCGCTCTCGTGCGTGTCCGTGGCGCTCTCGTGCCCGCGGCGCCAAGCTATCACCTCGCCGTCCGCCTGGCCACGTGTGGGCCGCGACGGTGAAGGTGAGCGCCGCGCAAGCTCGAAGTCTACGTGTCAGAGCGACACGAAAGGTGACCGGCGCCCCGGTGCCGGCGGTCGGTGAGGCCGCCGACAGCGGCATCCGGCGGGCACGACCGGCCAGGTGGCCGGGTTGAAGGGGGCCCACGAGTGTGGTAAGGTCCGCCGGCTCGTGCCCCAGGCGCGGGCGCAGGTCCAAGGTAACGAAGCGCACGACAGAAAACGCGCGCACTTCAGGGGTTCGCCAGACTTCGGGGCGGGTCCCTCAAGGAGGCGACGGCATGCAGCGCAGGCTCCTCATCCTTGCCCTGTTCCTTACTAGCGCGATCATCTTCCTGGCCACGGTCCCCGGTCTCGCTTCGGCGGCCACGATCGCCCAGAAGAAGGCGCAGGCGGCGCACATCGCCGCGCAGGTCTCCGCGCTGAACACCAAGATGGAGTTCGCCGTCGAGGCCTACGACGCCGCCTCGCAGAAGCTCAACGACGTCCGCGCCCAGATCAAGACGAACCAGCACGAGCTGATCGTCGCGCGCTACAACCTGCTGGTCGCCCGCCAGCTCCTCACCCAGCGCGTCGTCAACATCTACAAGCAGGACAAGACCGACATGCTCGACGTCCTGCTCTCGACCAAGAACTTCAACGACCTCGTGACCGAGGTCTCCGCCATGCGCCAGATGGGCCAGAGCGACAGCGCCACGGTCAGCACGATCACCGCCCTCAAGAAGCAGATCAGCCAGCGGCGCGCCGCGCTGCTGGTCGAGGGCAAGCAGGCCGCGACCCTCGTCGCCCAGCGCGCCGCCACCAAGCAGCAGGTCACCGCCGATTTGGCCGAGCGCCAGACCAAGCTCAAGGGCGTCAAACAGCAGATCGCCGACATGCAGGCGGCCGCCGCGCGGGCCGCCAAGCTGGCTGCCCAGCGCGCCGCGGCGGCCGCCGCGGCGGCCGCGGCGGCGCCGCCCC
>DATIYD010000496.1:0-2139 GCA_035517975.1 Thermoleophilia bacterium
GCCTTGCTGGCGAACACCTCGATCAGGCGCACGACCTCTTCGGTCGGCCGCTGCCGGTCGAGCGGGTCGTAGGCCTCGATGTAGCCGATGAGCTGTCCCTTCTGGCCGTGCATCGGCACGAACAGCGAGTCGAACTGGTTCCACTCGCCCTCGGGACGCTCGCCCACGAGCTCCTCGCCGGGCATGAAGTAGTTCTCCTCTTCTGTCCAGGTGTGCGTCAGGTGGTCGATGAAGTGCGACTGCGAGATGGTGCGGGCCGCACCGATCAGGCCGTTCATGACACGAGCCGGGATGGGTGTCGTGGCGTAGTGCTCGTCGATCTCGGGGGTGCCGCCGAAGGCCTTGGCCACCACGAACTGCTCGCCCTCGGCGTCGTGGAGGTAGATCACCGACTGCTTGAACTCGAGCGCATCGTGCAGGACGCGGCCGACGAGGTCGATCAGGCGTTCCTCGGAGAGCAGGCCGCGCATCTGCCCGGACAGCTCGACGAACGCCGAGAGACGCTCGTTCAGGCGCGCCAGCGCGGCGCGCTCGCGCTTGAGGCGTCCGTAGGCACGCGCGTTCTGCAGGGCGGCGGCCGCCTGGGCCGCGATGCCGGTGGCCAGGTCGATCTCCGCCTCGGAGTACTGGCGGTCGGGCGAGTCCTCGGCGCTGGAGAGCATGCCGAGGACCTCGTCCTGGTAGACCAGCGGCACCCAGAGCTCGCTGGCCGTCTTCCACTTCCGCAGGTCCTCGCTGGTCTGCGGCGAGAGATCGGGATCGCCGGCCCGCACGACCATGACGCGGCGCTCGTCGATGCAACTCGCCAGGAAGGGGTCCTCGTTCAGGCAGTAGTCGCCCGACCACTGGTCGTCGGGCTCGATCGGTATGTCGGCGTCGTAGGCGACCAGCTTCATCGACCGGTGGTCGGGGTCGTACTGGTAGACCTCGGCGCTGGCCGAGCGCAGCGCCTCGCGCAGATGCCGCGCGATGGCCCCGAGCAGGGCGTGCTGCTCGACCGTCGAGCTGAGCGTGGACGCCACGCCCAGCAGCGTGGCGAGGTCGGCGTTGCGGCGCTGCGCCTCGTCGATGGCGCGGGCGTTGTGGATGGCCAGAGCCGCCTGCGTGCCGATGGCCTCGGCCAGACGTATCTCCTCGGGCGTGAAACGACGCGGGTAGCGCGACTCGCAGACGTCGAGCACGCCGAACACCTCGTCGCCGTAGATGAGCGGCACCGAGAGGGTGGCCTTCTCGCCGAAGGCCGCCATGGAGGCGAAGTCCTCGAACGAGAGCCGGGAGTAGTCGTAGTAGTGGGTCTGGGAGTGGCGCGTGGCCACCGCCGCGAGACCGTCGGGCCACGTCTCCCGCCCGAAGCGCCGCCCGATCCAGGCGTCGTCGACGGGCACGCCCGGGATCTGGTAGTAGGCGATCACCTCGAGCTCGCCCGAGTCGGCGTGGTAGTCGTAGATGTCGGACCAGGCCACGCCCAGCGTCTGGACGAGGCGCTCGGTGATCGTCGAGAGGGTGGCGTGCAGGTCGGCGCTCGAAGCGATCGCGGCGCCGGTCTCGAGCAGCAGACGCTGCTCACGGTTCTGCGAGTCGAGCCGGTCGATGGCGCGCGCGCTCTGCACAGCGACGCCGGCCTCGTCGGCCAGACGCGAGGCGAAGGCCTCGTCGGAGCGCGTGAAGCGCCGCGAGTGGCACCGCTCGACGGCGCACAGGAACCCGACCACCTGGCCGTCGTCGACGATCGGCATGTACATGACGGCGCGCTGGCCGCGGGCGACCATCTCCGCCCGCTCCTCGGCGGACATGTCGAGGTCGTCGTCGTGGGCGGTAGCCATTCGCCGCTCGGCCGCCGCCCGGGCGCGCGCGCCGACGTCGCCGAGACCGTATGCCTGGGCGACCGGCCCGACCGCGTCGTCGCTCTCGGCCTGATAGCGGGCCACGACCTTGACCGCGCCGGAGGTGGGCTGACGGATGAGCACCTCACAGTGCTGGACCTCGAGGCCCTCGGCCAGGCGCCGGGCGATCGCGACCAGAGTGCGTTCGGCGGCGTGCGGGCCGGCGCCGCCGGCCCGGACGCCGCCCTCACCCTCGGCTGCGGGTCCGCCTGCCGGCCGGAACTTGGCGAAGGCCAGCGAGCCGGTCACGGCCCGG
>DATIYD010000497.1:0-2973 GCA_035517975.1 Thermoleophilia bacterium
TCAACCGCATTCGCAAGCGCAGCAGCCACATCACCATCGCGGTCGACGAAAGGAAGCGGTCGTAGTGGGCCAGAAAGTGCATCCCGGCGGCTTCCGGATCGGCGTCATCCACGACTGGAAGTCCCACTGGTACACCGAAAAGGATTTCAAGGCGTTCCTCGCCGAAGACGAACGCATCCGCAAGCACATCTTCGGCAAGCTCTCGCACGCCGGACTCTCGCGGGTCATCATCCGCAAGGACCAGAACAACGTGACGATCGACATCCACACCGCCCGGCCGGGCATCGTCATCGGCAAGAGCGGCTCCGAGGTCGACGCGCTCCGCAAGGAGCTTCACGCGATGACCCTGAAGAACGTCCAGGTCAACATCGTCGAGGTCAAGCGTCCCGAGCTCGACGCAGTGCTCGTCGCTCAGTCCATCGCCGAGCAGCTCGAGAACCGGGTGAGCTTCCGGCGCGCCATGAAGCGCGCGCTCACGAGCGCGATCCGTTCGGGTGCGGCCGGCATGCGCGTCAAGTGCAGCGGCCGCCTGGGCGGCTCCGAGATGGCCCGCAGCGAGCACTACAGCGAGGGGCGGGTGCCGCTCCACACGCTGCGCGCCGATATCGATTACGGCTTCAAGGAGGCCAAGACGACCTTCGGCCGGATCGGCGTCAAGGTGTGGATCAACAAGGGCGAGATCATGCCCGAGGGCTTCCCCGTGACCGGCCGCCAGCCCGAGCGCGAGGAACCGAGCCGCGAACGCGGCCGCGGCGACCGCCGTCCGCGGCGGCCCCAGTCCGACCGTCCAGCGCCGAGACGATAGCGGGTAGCCGATCATGCTTCTTCCTAAGAGAGTCAAACACCGCAAGCACCAGCGCGGTCGCATGGCGGGCTTCGCCAAGGGCGGCACCGAGGTCGAGTTCGGCGAGTTCGGCCTCAAGGCCCTCGAGCCGGGCTGGGTCACCAACCGGCAGATCGAGGCGGCCCGTATCGCGATGACGCGTTACATCAAGCGTGGCGGCAAGGTGTGGATCAACATCTTCCCGCAAAAGCCGGTCACCAAGAAGGCGGCCGAGACCCGCATGGGCGGCGGCAAGGGCTCCCCGGAGACCTGGGTCGCCGTCGTCAAGCCGGGCAAGGTCATGTTCGAGCTCGCCGGTGTGAGCGAGCCGGTGGCCCGCGAGGCCATGCGCCTCGCCGCACACAAGCTGCCGATCAACTGCAAGTTCGTGACGCGGGAGGGGAACCTCTTTGAAGGCTAGACAGGTTCGAGAACTCTCCGATGAGGAGCTCGAGGTGCGCATTCGCGACACCCGCAAGGAGCTCTTCAACCTGCGCTTTCAGCACGCGACGGGCCAGCTCGACAACCCGCACAAGCTGACCATGGCGCGTCGCGAGATCGCCCGACTGCTCACGGTGCATATCGAGCGCGAGCACGCGCACGTAGGCGGAGGTGAGGGCTGATGCCGGCCCGCAAGTCAGATTCGGCCGGCACGCCGGCCAAGAAGGCCTCGGCGGCGCGCAAGCCGGCCGCCCGCAAGGCGGCCAGCGGCAAGGCCGCGGCCAAGTCGACGGCGGCGCGCAAGGCGGCGGCCTCCAAGCCGGCGGCCGCACCGGCCGTCAAGAAGCCCGTCAAGCCGGCGCGGCCGGCGCCGGCCAGCGTGCCGGGCCGCAAGGAGCGCCGTGGCGTGGTCGTGAGCTCGGCGATGGACAAGACCATCGTCGTGCGCATCGACGCCGTGCGCTCGCACGACAAGTATCGCAAGGTCGTGCGCCGCACCAGCAAGCTGCACGCCCACGACGAGCACAACGCCGCCAGCGTCGGCGACGTCGTGCGGGTCGTCGAGACCCGGCCGATCAGTGCCACCAAGCACTGGCGGCTGCTCGAAGTGCTGGCGAAAGCCAAGTAACAGGCGAAAGACGGTAGAGACGAGATGATCCAGACCGAGTCGAGACTGAGAGTGGCCGACAACACCGGCGCCCGTGAGATCCTCTGCATCAGGGTGCGCGGCGGGTCGCGGCGGCGCTATGCGCGCGTCGGCGACATCATCGTGGCCACCGTCAAGACGGCGACGCCTGGGGGCAGCGTCAAGAAAGGCGACGTCGTGACCGCCGTGGTCGTGCGCACCAAGAAGGAGTTCGGGCGCAAGGACGGCACCTACATCGCCTTCGACGAGAACGCCGCGGTGCTGATCGACAACCAGAACAACCCGCGCGGCACCCGCATCTTCGGGCCGGTGGCCCGCGAGCTGCGCGAACGCAATTTCATGAAGATCGTCTCGCTGGCCCCGGAAGTCCTGTAGGGCCGGGCGGGAACGGAAGGTCGAGCCAATGTCGGTACTGAAGATCCATAAGGGCGACCAGGTCATGGTCGTGAGCGGCAAGGAGTCGGGCAAGAGCGGCAAGGTGCTGCGCGTCGACCGCGAGAAGCGCCGTGTCGTGATCGAGCGCCTGAACATCGCCAAGCGTCACACCCGCCCCAATCCCAAGAAGAACCCCCAGGGCGGCGTGATCGAGCAAGAGGCCGCTATCGACGCCTCGAACGTCATGCTGGTCTGCCCGACCTGCGGCCAGGCGACCAGGGTCGGCTACCGGTTCACCGACGACGGCACCAAGGTGCGCGTCTGCCGGCGGGCGAGCTGCGGCAAAGACATCGACAGGGCATAGGGGCATGGCGCGACTCAAGGACAGATACGCAAGCGAGATCGTGCCCGAACTGCGCGAGCGGTTCGGCTACGACAACATCATGCAGGTCCCGCGCGTGACCAAGCTCACGCTCAACATGGGCGTTGGCGAGGCCAAGACCAACGCCAAGCTGCTCGACGACGCCGTCGAGGAGATGGCCCTGATCAGCGGGCAGCATCCGGTGATCACCAAGGCGCGCAAGTCGATCGCGGGCTTCAAGTTGCGCGAGGGCATGTCGATCGGCTGCAAGGTCACGCTGCGCGGCGATCGCATGTACGAGATGATCGACCGCCTGGTCTCGGTCGC
>DATIYD010000498.1:0-8535 GCA_035517975.1 Thermoleophilia bacterium
CGTCCGCCGCCGGCGCCGGGTCAGCCCCCACCTCCGAAGCCCGGGTCAGCCTGGCCGTCTGGACGACCACGCCCTGGACGCTCAGCTCCAACGTCGCCTGCGCCGTGAACCCCGACATCGAGTACGCCCTGGCCGAGAGCCGGGGCGAGCGCTTCGTGCTGGCGCGCGACCTGGTCGAGTCGGTGCTCGGCGCCAAGGCCACGGTCGAGCGCCTGATCCCCGGGCGCGAGCTGCTCGGTCTCGAGTACGAGCCGCCCTACCGCTTCGTCGCGCCCGACAAGCCCGCCTGGTATGTGGTCGGCGACGGCTACGTGACGACGACCGACGGCACCGGCATCGTGCACCTCGCGCCGGCCTTCGGCGAGGACGACATGCGGATCGGCCGCGACAACGACCTGCCGGTCGTCAACCTGGTCGACCCCGCCGGGCGCTTCGTCGCCGAGGTCACGCCGTGGGCACACACCTACGTCAAGGACGCCGACAAGGACATCATCGCCGACCTGCAGGAGCGTGGCCTGCTGCTGGCCGAGGTGTCCTACGAGCACAGCTATCCGTTCTGCTGGCGCTGCGACACGCCGCTGCTCTACTACTCAAAGACGACCTGGTACGTGAAGACGACGGCCGTCAAAGACGACCTGCTGGCCGCCAACGAGGCCGTCACCTGGTACCCGGAGCACATCAAGCACGGCCGCTTCGGCGAATGGCTCGAAAACAACGTCGACTGGGCGCTGTCGCGCGACCGCTACTGGGGCACGCCGCTGCCCGTCTGGCGCTGCGAGGGCGGGCACACGCACTGCGTGGGCAGCGTGGCCGAGCTGCGCGAGCTGGCCACGACGCCGCCGCCGGCCGACCTCGAGCTGCACCGCCCCTTCGTCGACGACGTCGTGCTGCGCTGCCCCGCGTGCGGCGGCGACATGCACCGCGTGGCCGAGGTCATCGACGCCTGGTTCGACTCGGGCTCGATGCCGTTCGGCCAGTGGCACTACCCCTTCGAGAACGAGGAGCGCTTTCGCGAGCGCTTCCCGGCCGACTTCATCTGCGAGGCCATCGACCAGACCCGCGGCTGGTTCTACAGCCTGATCGCCGTCGCCACGCTGATCGAGCGGCGCAGCTCGTACGACACCGTCCTGTGCCTCGGCCACATCCTCGATGCCGAGGGCCAGAAGATGAGCAAGAGCCGGGGCAACGTCGTGCAGCCCGACGACGTGCTCGACCGCCAGGGCGCCGACGCCTTCCGCTGGTACCTATTCACGACCTCGAGCCCCTGGTATCCGCGCCGCTTCTCGCACGACCTGGTCGACGAGGTGGTGCGCAAGTTCCTGCTCACCCTGTGGAACACCTACAGCTTCTTCACGGTGTACGCGAACATCGACCGCTTCGACCCGACGGCCGAGCCGGTGCCGCTCGCCGAGCGGCCGCTGCTCGACCGCTGGCTCGCCGGCCGCCTGGCGCAGCTGGTCACGCGCGTCGGCGACGGCCTCGAGGACTACGACCCCACCAATTCCGGTCGCGCCATCCAGGAGTTCGTCGACGAGCTCTCCAACTGGTACGTGCGCCGCAGCCGGCGACGCTTCTGGAAGAGCGAGAGCGACGCCGACAAGCTGGCCGCTTACCAGACGCTCTACGAGGCGCTCGTCACCCTGGCCAAGCTGCTCGCCCCCTACACGCCATTCCTGGCCGAGGAGCTCTATCAGAACCTCGTGCGCTCGGTCGATGCCGCCGCGCCCGAGAGCGTCCACCTCTGCGACTGGCCGGTCGCCGACGAAGCGGCGCTCGACGAGGACGTCACCTTCGCCATGGACTGCGCGCGTCGCGTGGTCGAGCTCGGCCGGGCGGCGCGCAACGCGGCCGCCGTCAAGAACCGCCAGCCCCTGGCCGAGGTCGCGGTCGCGGCGGCCGAGCGCGAGCGCGCCGCCCTCGCGCGCCTGGCCGACATCGTGACCGACGAGCTCAACGTCAAGGAGCTGCGCCTGCTCGACGATCCCGGCGAGCTTCTCGCCTACGCCCTGAAGCCCAACCTCAAGCTGCTGGGGCCGCGCCTGGGCAAGCAGGTCGGCGCCGTGGGAGCGGCGCTGCGCGCCGTCGACGGCGCCGAGTTCGTCGCGGCGCTGCGCACGGGCGGCTCGGCCCCTCTGGTGCTGGCCGACGGCGAGCAGGTGCGCCTGGCCGAGGACGAGGTGCTGGTCGAGACGGTCGCCCCCGACGGCAGTCGTGTCGAGAGCGACGCCGACTTCACCGTGGCGCTGCGCACCACGATCGACCCCGCCCTGCGCGACGAGGGCATCGTGCGTGAGATCGTCCATGCCGTTCAACTCTCGCGCAAAAACGCCGATTTACGCATTGAAGACACGATCAGCCTGGCGCTCGCGGTGCCGGCCGAGCTCGCCGGCCTGGTCGAGCGCAACGCGGCCTACATCAGGAGCGAGACCCTGGCCAGCGAGCTCGAGCTCGGCGACCGGCCCCGGCAGCATCGCGAGACCGTGCGGGTCGAGGGGCACGACGTGATCGTGGGCATCACGCCCACGGGCACGATCTTCACCGTCAACTACGGCTAAAGAGGCGGACGATCACGTGAGCGGAGAACAGACACGCATCCACGGCGATCCATCGCTCGAGCTGGTGCTCGAGCTGGCCGTGCCCACCGTCGGCGACCGCGTCATCGACGTGGGCACGACGGTCGGCACCACCGCGTTCGCGCTGGCCGGAGCGGTGGCCAGCGTGCTCGCGGTCGACAACCGCAAGGACACGATCGACGAGGCGCTGCGCCTGAGCCAGGAGATCGGCGCCGAGAACGTCGGCTTCGCCCTCGCCAACCTCTACGCGCTGCCGTTCGCCGACGGGGCCTTCACCCTGGCCACCTGCCGCAACGCACTGCACCGGTTCCCGGAGCCGGTGGCGGCCCTCAGGGAGATGGCGCGGGTCGTGGCCGTCGGCGGCCGTCTCGTGGTCTACGACCTCGTGGTCGATGCCGAGCTCGACCGCGCGCTCAACGAGCTCGCCCGTCTCAGCGATTCGGCGCATCGGCGCTACGAACGCCACGACGAGTACCTCGCGCAGTTCGCCAAGGCCGGCCTGCGGGTGACCGACGAGCGCCACCTGCGGCGCACGGTGAACCTCGAGTACTGGCTCGAGGTGGCGGCGGTCGACACGAGCCGCGCCGACCTCATCCGTACCCGCCTGCAGGAGCTGCCGCTCAAGGTGCAGACGGCGCTCGACCTGGCCGTCGCCGACGACCTCGTGTCGTTCTCGTACGACGACATCGGCTTCCGGCTCGAGCGGGTCTAGGGCCACCAAGCCACTGCGTCATTGGCGCTCAGGCGTGCGCGACTCCGTTGCGCGCCTAGATCCGTCGAGCGACTTCGTCGTCGCCGCTCAGGCGTGCGCGACTCCGTTGCGCGCCTAGTCGAGCCAGTCGGCGAGCTGCTCGGTGAGCTTGGGCTTGCTGAGGGCGCCGACGATCCGCTTCTTGACCACGCCGCCCTCGTAGGCGAGCAGCGTGGGGATGTTCATCACCTCGAGGCTCTGGGCCACCTGGGGGTTCTCGTCGACGTTCAGCTTGACGACCCTGACGCCGGGGTGGCGCTCGGCGATCTCGGCCAGCATGGGCTCGACGGCGCGGCACGGCCCGCACCACTCCGCCCAGAAATCGACCAGGACCTTGCCCGGGGCGTCGAGCACCTCGGCCTTGAAGGTATCCTGCGTCACTGCGTCCACGTGTCCCTCCTGAGACTGGTTTCGGCGCCGGCGCCCGCCTGACGGGCGGCGAAATCGAGCGCGTCCAGGTAGCGCTCCGCTTCGATGGCCGCGAGGGCGCCCTCGCCGACCGCGTTGGCGATCTGCTTGATGAGGCCGGCGCGCGCGTCGCCGCAGGCGAAGAGCCCCGGCCGGCTCGTGCGCAGGCGCGTGTCGGTCACGATGTAGCCGCCCTCGTCAAGCTCGACGAGCCCGCGCAGGAACTCGGTCTGCGGGAGCTGGCCGACGTAGAAGAAGACGCCCGACACTGGCAGGGTGTGGGACGAACCGTCGAGCACGTCGTCGTAGTCGATGGCTTCGACCTTGGTCTCGCCGACGATGCGCCGCACGCGACCGTTCCAGATGAAGTGCATGTTGGGCTGGGAGAAGGCGCGCTCCTGGGCGATTGCCGTGGCGCGCAGCTCGTCGCGGCGATGCACGACGTGCACGGTCGAGGCGAAGCGGGCCAGGAACATGCCCTCCTCGACGGCGGCGTTGCCGCCGCCGATCACGACGACCTCCTTGTCGCGGTACAGCGGCCCGTCGCAGGTGGCGCAGTACGACACGCCGCGACCCATGAACTCGGCCTCGCCCGGCACGCCCAGCTTGCGGGCCTCGACGCCGGGCGAGAGGATCACGGCCCGGGCGTCGAGCGTGTCCTCGTCGGTCGTCACGCGCCAGGCGCCGTCGGCGCGCTGCTCGAGAGCGAGCACGCCGGTGATCTCGCGCAGCTCCGCGCCGAACTGGACGGCCTGCTGCTTCATCTTCTCGGCCAGCTCGAACCCCGTGATGCCCTCGGGAAAGCCGGGGTAGTTCTCGATGCGCTCGGTCACCGACATGATGCCGCCGGCGGTGTTGCGCTCGAGCACGACGGTCGCAAGCCGGGCGCGCGAGCTGTAGATGGCCGCCGTCATGCCGCCGGGACCGGCGCCCACGACGGCGATGTCGTAGAGATCGCTCACAGCAGCCCCCGTTCGATCAGCGCCTCGGCGATCTGCACGGCGTTCAGCGCCGCCCCCTTGCGCAGGTTGTCGGCCACGACCCAGAAGTTGAGACAGTTGGGGGCCGTGTCGTCGTCGCGCAGCCGGCCCACGAAGACCGGGTCCTTGCCCTCGGCGTCGAGCGGCGTGGGGTAGCGGCCGTGGCCGGGGTCGTCGATCAGCTCGACGCCCGGCGCGACGGCCAGCAGCTCGCGGGCGCGGGCCGCGCCGAGCGGCTCGCGCGTCTGCACGTTGACCGCCTCGGCATGCGCGCCGAAGACCGGCACGCGCACGCAGGTGGCGGTCACCCTGATGCCGGGGTCGGCGAAGATCTTGACCGTCTCGTCGACCATCTTCTGCTCCTCTTTGGTCGACCCGCTCGGCAGGAAGCTGTCGATGTGGGGCAGCAGGTTGAAGGCGATGCGCCGCGGATAGAAGGCCGGCTCGGGGTCGGCGCCGGACGCCCAGGCGTGCGCCTGGGTGTCGAGGTCGTCGACGCCGCGTTTGCCGCTGCCCGAGACGGACTGGTAGGTCGACACGACGACGCGCTCGATGCCGGCGGCGTCGTAGAGGGGCTTGAGGGCGACCACCATCTGGATGGTCGAGCAGTTGGGCGTGGCGATCACGCCCTTGTGGGCGGCCAGGTGGTCGGCGTTGACCTCGGGCACCACGAGAGGCACATCGGGGGCTCCGCGAAAGGCGCTCGACTTGTCGATCGCGACGGCGCCGGCCGCCACAGCCACCGGCACGAACTGCTGGCTCACGGCGCCGCCGGCGGCGAAGAAGGCGAGATCGACGCCCGCGAAGGCGTCGGCCGAAAGCTCGCCGACCGCGCAGGGCTCGCCGTGGAAGGAGAGCTGCGCGCCGCGCGAGCGTTCGCTCGCCAGCAGGCGCAGCTCGCGCACGGGAAAGGCGCGCTCCTCGAGGATGGTACGCACGGTGCCGCCGACCACGCCGGTGGCGCCCACGACCGCGACCGTGTAGGAGCGCTCACTCATGGCCCAGCCCCCGGTCGGTGCGTTCGTGGGCGACCGCCTCGCTCTCGAGGCCGAAGGCGTCGTGCAGGGCGCGCACCGCCTCTTCGACGCGGTCCTTGGCGATGACGCACGAGACCTTGATCGGCGAGGTCGAGATCATCTCGAGGTTTATGCCCCTGTCGGCGAGGGTGCGGAACATGAGCGCCGCCACGCCGGGGTGCGAGCGCATGCCGGCGCCGATCAGGCTCAGCTTGGCCATGGTGTCGTCGGCGGCGTAGCCCTTGGCGTGCAGGCGCGCGACGACCGCGTCGAGCGCCTCACGGGCGGCCGGCAGGTCGTCGATCGGCACCGTGCAGGAGATGTCGGAATGACCCTGCTCGCCGACGTTCTGGATGATCATGTCGACGTTGACGTGGGCGTCGGCCAGGGCCGAGAAGACGTCGGCGGCCACGCCGGGCCTGTCGGGCACGCCGCGCACCGTGACCTTGGCCTCGTCGGTCGTGTAGGTCACGCCGCTGACGATGGCCTGTTCCATGGAGACATCTTCCTCTTTCACCCAGGTGCCCTCCGTGTCTTTGAAGCTCGAGCGGCTGTGGATCAGGACGTTGTAGCGGCGCGCGTACTCGACCGAGCGCAGGGCGAGGACCTGCGCGCCCGAGGCCGCCATCTCGAGCATCTCCTCGTAGGAGACGGCGTGCAGCTTGCGGGCCTGTGGCACGATCGCCGGGTTGGCCGTGTAGACGCCGTCGACGTCGGAGTAGATCTCGCAGACCGGGGCCCCCAGGGCGTGGGCCAGGGCCACCGCCGTGGTGTCGGAGCCGCCGCGGCCCAGCGTGGTGACGTCCTTGCTGGTCGAGACCCCCTGGAAGCCGGCGACCAGGGTGATCTTGCCGTCGGCCAGCGCCTGTTCGACGCGCAGCGGCGAGATGCCCACGATCTTGGCCTTGGTGTGGCTCGTGTCGGTGACGATGCCGGCCTGCGAGCCGGTGAAGCTCACCGCCTCGCGCCCCAGGGTGTGGATCGCCATGGCCAGCAGGGCGCAGCTGATGCGCTCGCCGGTCGAGAGCAGCATGTCGAGCTCGCGCTCGGGGGGCTGCGGGGTGATCTCGTGGGCCATGGCGAGCAGCTCGTCGGTGGTGTCGCCGCGCGCCGAGACGACCGCGCAGACGCTGTTGCCGGCGTCGTAGGTGGCGACGATGCGCCGTGCGACGTTCATGATGCGCTCGGTGCTCGCCACCGAGCTTCCGCCGTATTTCTGCACGACGACCGTCATGCGAGCGTCCTCCACGAAAGAGTGCCGGGGCCTGTGAGTGTACCGGAATGACGACCGGTCGTGCCACGTGAGGACGTGGCGGGTCAGGCGCTTTCGAGCGGCGGCGCGAGCGGCGCCGGGGCGCGCTTGTGGGCGCTCGCCGCGACCAGTCGCGCGATCTGGTCGGCGTGGGGGCCGCGCTCGCCGCCGAGGAAGGCGTCGAGCTCGTCGTAGGTGAAGCCGAGCTCGTCCTCGTCGGTCTGGCCGGGCCAGAGGCCCGCCGACGGCGCCCGCTCGACGATGCGCTGGGGCACTCCGAGGTGGCGCGCCAGAGCCCGCACCGCCGTTTTGGTGACGTTGCCCAGGGGCAGCAGGTCGACGCCGCCGTCGCCGTACTTGGTGAAGTAGCCGACGGCGAGCTCGCTCGCGTTGCCGGTGCCCACGACGCGGTAGCCGAGGTGGTTGGCGAAGGCGTAGAGGGTGACCATGCGCAGGCGCGCCTTGACGTTGGCCACCGTGGCGCGGTCGTCGGCGGGCACCTCGCTGCAGCTGTCGTGCAGCTCGCCCGTGAGACCGCGGAACGTGGCGCTGAGGTCGACCGTGCACGAGGCCACGCCGAAGTGGCGCGCCACGAGCTGGGCGTCGGCCGTGTCGGCCGGGTCGCTCTCGCAGGGCAGGATGAGCGCCATGCTCAGGCTGGGAAAGGCGCGTTTGCAGAGGGCGGCGACCACGGCCGAATCGATGCCGCCCGACACGCCGACCACGGCGCCGCGGCCGCCGCTGCCCACGATGGTCTGCTCGAGCCAGCCGGCGAGGTGCCGCGCCAGCCGTTCCTGTTCGTCGCCTGTCGCCCGGCTCGCCATGCTCACCCGCCTCTGCGTTCGTGGAAGCCCGCCCCGGCCCCGCTCTGGGGCCGGGGCGGCTCGTCTGGGTCGTGTCCCCGGCTTGTCGGCCGGCCTCGACCCGCTAGATGACCGAGTAGTACTTGTCGATCTCCCAGCGGGTGACCTGCTCGCGGTACTCGTACCACTCGTTGAGCTTGTTCTTGATGAACCGCTCGAAGATGTGGTCGCCGAGCGTGCGCCGCACGAGCTCGCTCTCGTTGGTGAGGCGCACCGCCTCGTAGAGGTTGTTGGGCAGCGAGTCGAGACCCACGGCCTCGCGCTCGTCGGCCGTCATCTTGTAGATGTTGGGCTCGACCGAGGGCGGCAGCTCGTACTCGTTCTCGATGCCCTCGAGGCCGGCGGCCAGCATGACGGCGAAGGCGAGGTACGGGTTGGCCGCCGGATCGGGGTTGCGCAGCTCGGCCCGCACGGTGCTCTCCTTGCCCTGCACGTAGAGCGGCACGCGGATCAGGGCGGTGCGGTTGCGGTGCGCCCAGGAGATGTAGACCGGCGCCTCGTAGCCCGGCACCAGGCGCTTGAAGCTGTTGACGTACTGGTTGAGCAGCGAGCAGATCTCGCCCATGTGCTTGAGCTGACCGGCGATGTAGCCCTTCGCGACATCGGAGAGGTGGTTGGGGTCGTCCTCTGAGAAGAAGGCGTTGGTCGAGCCCCGGAACAGCGACTGGTGCACGTGCATGCCGCTGCCGTTC
>DATIYD010000499.1:0-3082 GCA_035517975.1 Thermoleophilia bacterium
CCACGCTGGCCGCCCTCGAAAGCCACGGCCTGGCCGCCCGTCTGGTCCGCTAGACGACGAGCTCGCCCAGGGCCCAGGCGGGCAACGCAGTCGCGCCAGCCTGAGTGGCGTCGACGAAGTCGTTCGGCGGCCTTAGATGCAGCGCGGCACGCGCCGGGCGGCCGGTCTTTCGGCCGCCCGGCGCGTGCCTCTTTGCAGGGCAGTCACGAGTTGAAAGCAGGGGTCCTTTCGAGTACCATGCTCAAGCTCCCGGGGGAGTGCCCGAGTGGTTAAAGGGGGCGGACTGTAAATCCGTTGGCTCAGCCTACCTAGGTTCAAATCCTAGCTCCCCCACCAGCGAAGCCCGGTTAGCTCAGTCGGCAGAGCACTTGCATGGTAAGCAAGGGGTCCGCGGTTCAAATCCGCGACCGGGCTCCAGCCCCCTCGTTCTCCGCCACCGCCTCGAGCGCCTCGAGCACGGCGTCTCCCATCTCCTCGGTGGTCGAGGTGCCGCCCAGGTCGGGCGTACGCACCGAACGTCCCGCGATGACGCGCTCGATGGCCTTCATGAGGGCGGCGGCCCACTGCGCATGGCCGAGGTGGTCGAGCATCATCGAGGTGCTCCACAGTGAGCCGATCGGGTTCGCCTTGCCCTGGCCGGCGATGTCGGGCGCCGAGCCGTGGATCGGTTCGAACATCGACGGGAAGCTGCGCTCGGGGTTGAGGTTGGCGCTGGGCGCGAAACCCATGCCCCCCATGAGGGCGGCCCCGAGATCGGTGAGGATGTCCCCGAAAAGGTTCGAGGCCACAACGACGCCGAAGCGCTTCGGGTCCATCACCATGAACATCGCCGCGGCGTCGACCAGAAGACGATCGGCGGGCACCGCCGGATACTGGGCCGCGACCTCGTCGAAGATCTCGTCCCAGAACACGGCCGAGTAGTTGAGCGCGTTGCCCTTGCTGATGCTCGTGACCGGGCGGCCCTCACGCGCGGCCAGCTCAAAAGCCCAGCGGATGACCCGCTCGGTGCCGTGCCGCGAAAAGACGGCGGTCTGCAGCGCCACTTCGCGCTCGCTGCCGGCATAGAGCCGGGCGCCGACGCCCGAGTACTCGCCCTCAGTGCCCTCGCGCACGAAGATCATGTCGACGTCGCTCGCGGTCACGCCGGCCAGAGGCGACCTGATGCCGGCGAGCAGGCGCACCGGCCGCAGGTTCACGTACTGGTCGAAGCCGTGGCGGATCTTGAGCAGTAGCTCGTGCAGGGTGATGTGGTCTTTCACCAGGGGCGAGCCGATCGCCCCGAACAGCAGCGCGTCGTAGGCGCGGAGGATGTCGAGTCCGTCGGACGGCATCATCTCGCCCGACGAAAGATAAGCGGTCGCGCTCCAGGGAAACTCGTCGAAGCGAAACTCGACGGCCGGGTCGAGCGAGGCGATGTGCTCGAGGACCTTGCGCGACTCGCGCGCCACCTCGGGCCCGACGCCGTCCCCGGGGATCACCGCTATCTTGTTCATCCATCTCTCCTTTGCGACCCCGACGATGCGGCGGTCCTTTGCGACGCCGACGACGCGGCGGCGATGTGCGATCTCAACGACGCGGCCATGTACGGCGCGGCGCCCTCAGGCAAAGCGCGTGGCCGATTCCTTGAGCGCGGTGACGACGGGCAGCTGCTCGCCGCTTAAGAACTTGACCATGCCGCCGCCGGCGGTGCAGACGTAGTCGAACCTGTCGGCGAGCTCGTACCGGTTCATCGCCGCGATGCTGTCACCGCCGCCGAGGGCGGTGAAGCCGCCGCACTCAGCCATCGCTTGCCAGAGGCTGCGCGTGCCGTAGTCGCTCTCGGGCTTCTCGAAGACGCCGGCAGGGCCGTTGACGAACACCGTGCCGGCACCCGCGATGCACTCGCGATAGGCGGCCACCGTGTCGTGTCCCAGGTCGCAGAGCAGCTCGTCGACGGGCAGCCCGGCCAGGCTCACTTCGCGGCGGCGGCCGTCGGCGACGCAGGCGAGATCGCGGGGCAGCACGACCTTGTCGCCGTAACGGGCGAGGATCTCCCGCGACGCGTCGACGAACGCGTCGAGGTGGGCGTCGCGGATGAAGGTCGCCGACGGCTCGCCGAGATCGTGCCCGGCGGCCAGCAGCATGACCTGCGCGACGAGGCCGCACGTAAGCACGGTGTCGACCACCTCGTCGGCCAGGGCGGCGCTCATCATCGGAAACGCCTCCTGGATCTTGGCGCCGCCCAGCACGAAGACGCACGGCCGGGCGGGGTCTTCGCGCAGACGGCTGAGGGCCGAGTACTCGCGCTCGAACAGCCGGCCCATCGCCGACGGCAGGACCTGCTCGAAGCCCACCAGCGAGGGCTGCGAGCGGTGCAGGGCGGCAAAGGCGTCGCAGACGTAGAGGTCGGCAAGCGGCGCCAGCTTGCGCACGACGAGCGTCCGGGCCTGGTCGGCCGGCGACAGCTTGAGCTTGGTCTCGAAGAGGGTCATCTCCTCGGCCACGAAGCGCACGTTGTCGAGCAGCAGGATCTCGCCGTCAGACAGGGCGGCGATCGCCGCCCGGGCGGCCGGCCCGCAGACGTCGTCGATGAAGGCGACCGGGCGCCCGACGAGATCGGCCAGCACGGCGGCGTGGGGCTCGGTCGAGGCGTAGTTGTGGTACTCGAGGTCGCCGCCCTGATGCGCGAGCAGCACGACCCTGGCGCCGGCCTCGGCGAGCTCCCTGATCGTCGGGGCGCTGCCCCGCAGGCGCGTCGTGTCGGCGAGGCCGCCGGTCGCCGGGTCGAGCGGCGAGTTGATGTCGACCCGGCAGAGCACCGTCTTGCCGGCCGGCTCGACGTCGTCGAGCGTATTGATGCCGTACCTCATGGTCGTGCGGTTCTAGCGTGCGGCGCCGACGCGTGCACCCAAGGGCATGCCCAGATAGCCGTTGGTGAGCCCGACGGCCTCGAGCCGGTCGATCTGCAGCGAGAGAGCCGCGCGGATGCCGTCGATGCTCTCGGGAATGACGACCGATTCCTGCGGGATGTTGATGGCGAACATGAACTCGCGGCCGCTCTTGGCGATCGTCTCGTCGAAGACGGCGATCTCGTACATGTCGG
>DATIYD010000500.1:0-5486 GCA_035517975.1 Thermoleophilia bacterium
TGATCGCCACGACGGCCCACCAGTCGTCGGGGACGGGACCGTCGACTTTGAGAGCGGCGTCGATGGTGCGCTTGCGCGTCAACGAGTGGACGATCATGTACGCCCCCAGCACCGCCCAGCCGGCGCCGAGGACGGCGTACGCTACGCGGGAGCCGCCGATCAGTGCCGGGACCAGTCGGCCTACGGCGAGCGCGACGCCGATCGCGCCGAGGCCGGTACGCAACCAGGCCAGATAGGTGCGCTCGGTAGCCAGCCACGTGCGGCGCAGCACGCCGTGCCGATCGGGCGCGTCGGGCGCGTCCGTCATCTGCTCTCCTTCGCCGTCGAACCCCCACGCATCGACTCCGTACGTGGGGGATGCTGTATCGTAGTCTGCCACCACCTGAGCGTCGACGTTGCGAAGGGAGAGCCATGGCCGACGAACGACTGGTCCTGTACCTCGGCATCTACGCCGACGCCGAGCGAGCCGAGGCCGACTACCGCGACCTGGTCGCGCTGCACCAGTCGGGCCGGGTCGGCACCTACGACGCCGCGGTCGTGGACAAGGACGAGGCCGGGCACGTGAGCCTGACAAAGCACGAGAAGCCCACGCAGCACGGCGCCTGGACCGGCATCGGCGTGGGCGCCGTCCTGGGGATCCTCTTCCCGCCGTCGATCATCGGCAGCGCGGTCGTGGCCGGGGCTGCCGGCGGCCTGGTCGGTCACCTCTGGAAGGGCATGTCGCGGGCCGACGTCAAAGAGCTCGGTGAGGCCCTCGACGAAGGTCAGGCCGCGCTGCTCGTCGTGGGCTCTCCCGATCTGCGCGTCCAGACCGAGCGTATCCTCTCGCGCGCCCGGCAGCGCATCGTGCGGCCGCTCGACGTAAAGCATCACGAGTTCGCCGCCGCCCTGCGGCAGGCGGCCTCCGACGATCAGCCCGCCAGGTAGCGGCGATCCGCACGCCGGGTAGACCTCACGCGATGACCTCATGATCGGCTTGGCGGTCGTCGCCGCGCTGCTGATCCTCTACGCGACGGTATCCAAGCCGCTCGATCGCCGCGGCGTGACCTCGGCGCTCGCGCTGATGGTCGCCGGGGTCATCGTCGGGCCGACCGTGCTGGGCTGGCTCGACGTGCCCCTCGAGGGCGAGACCGCGGAGCGCCTCGCCGAGATCGCGCTCGCCCTGCTGCTGTTCAGCGACGCCGCCCGTATCGACCTGAGGTTGCTGCGCGCGCAGCTCGGCTGGCCGTCGCGGCTGCTCCTGATCGGCCTGCCGCTCACGATGGTCGCCGGAGCGGCCGCGGGAGCCCTCGTGTTTCCGGCCCTGTCGCTGGCCTCCGTCGCGCTGCTTTCCATCATGCTCGCCTCGACCGACGCCGCCCTGGGGCAGCGCGTCGTCACCGACGAGGCCGTGCCGCCGCGCGTGCGCCAGGCGCTGAACGTGGAGAGCGGCCTGAACGACGGGCTGGCGGTGCCGTTCTTCCTGGTCTTCGTCGACATCAGCCTGGCGCAGCTCCACGGCCGCGCCGTCTCGGCCGTGGTCGAACGCGCCGCGAGCCAGATCGGCTGGGGGCTCGCCGCCGGGGTCGGAGCGGCCCTCGCCGGCGCCGCGCTGGTCCGCCTGGCGCAGTCCCGCGACTGGCTGGAGACTCCCTGGCGGCAGATCCTGACCCTGTCGACCGCGATCCTCGCCTACGCCGCCGCGCAGGCGCTGGGCGGCAGCGGCTTCATCGCCGCCTTCGCCGGCGGCATCGCGTTCGGGCGCGCGGCCGGGGCGCGCGACCTGCCGTTTCTCAGCTTCACCGAGGACGTCGGCGAATGGCTCGCGGCCATCGTCTGGATCGGCTTCGGCGCCCTGGCGCTCGGCAAGGTGCTCGGCTCGATCACCTGGCAGATCGTGCTCTACGGGATCATCAGCCTCACGGTCGTGCGCATGGCGCCGGTCGCCCTGGCGATGCTGGGCAGCCACGCCGGGCGCCCGACCGTCGCCTTTCTGGGCTGGTTCGGGCCACGTGGCCTGGCCTCGATCGTCTTCGCCCTGATCGCCTTCGACGACAA
This sequence comes from Thermoleophilia bacterium, assembly GCA_035517975.1. Classification (GTDB taxonomy): domain Bacteria; phylum Actinomycetota; class Thermoleophilia; order UBA2241; family UBA2241; genus Bog-752. The sequence continues at coordinate 2,038 of DATIYD010000500.1, forward strand.
CGTCCCCGACGCCCACCTGCTATTCACGACCGTGACCTTCACCGTGGCCCTGAGCGTGGTCGCCCACGGCCTGACGTCGGCGCCGCTCGTCGGTGTCTACCAGCGCTGGTATGCCGCGCACACCGAACGGCGGCCGGGTGCCGCCGAGGCGGCGCCGGCCGTGGCGCCGCGGTTCCGCCGGCACCCCACGCGCGGCCGACCGGCCTGAAGCGAAACTGAGGCGATCGGGTGGCGGCAAACGGCGCCCCGGAGCAAGAAGGGGCGCCGAAGCGCGTATGGTGGGTCCTGACCCTGCCTAGGCGAAGGCCCTGACCAGCCGGCGTCGTCGGCGCCGCGGACGAGGAGAGACCATGAGTGACGATATCGAGCAGACTCTCGAAGAGATCGAGGCGATGTTCGTGCAGGTGGCCCGCGGCATGACGATCCACGGCGACCGCCTGACCCTGCACGGGCTGGCGCCGGCGACGCTCTACTTCTCGGACCGCCCGCAGCGGGTCGTGGGGCATCTGAGCGCGCGGCAGTTCGTCGACGAGTGGGACAAGGGTGAGAACAGCTTCGCGGCCGATCCGCCCAACGCCGTGCTCTCGTTTCTCGACGCCGACGGCGAGACGCCCGACGACGCCATCGTGGTGATCAAGAACCCGGGCCTCGAGGGCGACAAGATCAGCTACACGGTGCAGGTGCTCGAGGGCAAGCTGCCGGCCAAGGCCGAATCGTGCTCGCTGTTCATCGATCCGTTCGGACGGCCGCTCTCGCCGGTCTCGCTGGCCGGCATGAACCGCCGGGCGCGGCGCCGCCGGCGGTAGCTCGGCGTAGCGGCGCCGGCACGGCGCCGCGCGGGCGGCGGCACGGGCTCGAGCCTGTAGGATACGGCGCGAGCCTGCCAGGAGGGGAAGAGACGTGAAAGCCGTCGTGGTCTACGAATCGCTGTGGGGCAACACCGCCGCCGTGGCCCGCGCCGTGGCCGACGGCATCGGCCGGGGAGCGACGGCGCTCTCCACGGCCGAGGCCGGCGCCGCTGAGCTCGCCGGCGCCGATCTGCTCGTCGCGGGCGCGCCCGTGCTCGGCTTCAAACTGCCGACCGACAAGATGCGCGAGAGCGTGCGCGCCAACCCCGGCAAGGCGCCGGCGCCGCCCGACCTCTCACATCCGTCGCTGCGTTCGTGGCTCGCCGCGCTGCCCGCGGGGAGCGGCCGTTGCGCCGCCTTCGACACCCAGGTGCGCGGGCCCTTCGGCAGCGCCGGCCCCGAGATCGTGGCCACCCTCGAGAAGGCCGGCTACCGCGCCGTCGGCAAGCCCCTCGGCTTCGTCGTGAAGGGCAAGTTCGGGCCTCTGCGCGACGGCGAGCTCGAGCACGCGCGGGCGTGGGGAAGCGAGCTCGCGAAGGCCGTCGAGGCACGCTGAACGCTGCTCGAGCGGCGGCCATTCTGATGGATTGGCCGCTCGAAACCTCGGGAAAGCTGGCCGAAACGACGGCGTGACGAGCCCGGGGCGAGGGCGATCCCGAAAGATCCTGAAGGCGCGCGGCGCCGCCGTTCGTATTCGACGAATCCGACAACCCGTCGGGCGGCGCAGGATGCGGTGGCAGAGCGCCCGACTCGTACCCAGGGAGAGAGTCCATGGCCGATCCCCAGCCAATCCCGTCGTCGGGCGACCCCGCCGCGGCGCGCGGACCCGAGAGTCCGCCGCGGACCGCCGGCTCCGCCGCCACGCGGAGCGACTGGGACCGCCGCAAGTGGTACATCCTGGCGGCGATCTGTGTGGCCCAGTTCATGGTCGTCCTCGACGTCGCGGTCGTGAACGTGGCGCTGCCCTCGATCCGCAACGACCTGCACTTCTCGGTCGAGAGCCTGCAGTGGGTGCTGTCGGCCTACGCGATCTTCTTCGGCGGATTCCTGCTGCTCGGCGGTCGCCTCGCCGACGTGTTCGGCCGCCGGCGCCTGTTCATGACCGGCCTCGTGCTCTTCGCCGGCGCTTCGCTGGCCTGCGGCCTCTCCTGGAACGAGGCTTCGCTCATCACCTTCCGCTGCATCCAGGGCCTCGGCGGCGCCCTGCTGTCGCCGGCCGCCCTGTCGATCCTGGTCACCACCTTCGCCGAGGGACGCGAGCGCAACCTCGCCCTCGGCATCTGGGGCGGGATCGCCGGTAGCGGCGCCGCGGCGGGCACGCTGCTCGGCGGCGTCCTGACGAGCGCCTTCGGCTGGCAGTGGATCTTCTTCGTCAACGTGCCGATCGGCGCGGTGCTGATCGGCATGAGCCCGTTCCTGCTGCCCGCAAGCCGCGTGGAAGGCGAGCGGCGCGGCTTCGACATTCCCGGCGCCGTCACGGTCACGGCCGGCCTCATGATCCTCGTCTACGGGCTCACGCGAGCCACGCAGATCGGCTGGGGCGCCGCCGAGACGATCACCCTGCTCGCCGTGGCGGCCGCGCTGCTGATCGGTTTCATCGTGATCGAGCTGCGCGCGCGCCACTCCCTGCTGCCCATGCGCATCCTCGGTCTGGCGACGCCGCGCGCCGCCAACATCGTCGGCTTTCTGATCGGCGCCGCGCTGTTCTCGCAGTTCTTCCTGCTGTCTCTCTACATGCAGCAGGTGCTGGGCTACTCGGCCCTGAAGACCGGCGTCGCCTACATCGCCACCACCTTCCTGGTCGTGGTCTCCGCCGTCGTGGCCCAGTCGCTCGTAAACCGTGTGGGCACGAGGGTCGTGCTGCCCATCGGCCTCGTCCTGGCGGCGGTCGCGGTGCTGCTCTACACCAGGCTGCCGGTGCACGGCAGCTACGTCACCAACCTGCTACCCGGCTTCCTGCTCACCGGCATCGGTCTGGGGCTGGCCTTCGTGCCGGACTCGATCGCCGCGCTGACGGGGGCCCGTGGCGACGAGGCCGGCGCCGCCTCGGGGCTGATCAACACGAGCCAGCAGATCGGTGGCGCCGTGGGGATCGCCGCGATCACCACCATCGCCACCACCGCGAGCACGAACTTCGCGCGCTCGCACGTGAGCCTCGGCGCGCTCCTGCCGTCGGCCTCGCTGGTGCACGGCTTCCAGGTGGCCTTCTACGCCCTGGCCGGCGTGTTGGCCGGCGCGGCTGCGCTGGCCGTCGTGCTCATCAAGCCGGAGGTGGCGGGCGCCGAGGCCGGCGCCGTGACGGCGCCTGCGGCCGCGCCGGCGACCGCCAGCCGTCGCGGACCGTCGCCACAGCCGGTCCGTGTGCTCGGGCTGGTGCCGGCGAGCGTGGCCGGCGCGGGGCCGGGCTCCTATCAGCGCAGCCTCTTCCGGGCCGCGCAGGAGCAGGCGCCGGCAGGCATGATGATCGACGAGTTCGACATCGGCGCCCTGCCGGATTACCCGGGCGACGGTCAGGCGGTCGGCGACGCTGAACCGGTCCAGGGGGCCCGGCTGCGCTCGGCGATGCAGCAGGCCGAGGCCGTGCTCGTGGCTACGCCGCAG
>DATIYD010000501.1:0-7765 GCA_035517975.1 Thermoleophilia bacterium
GGGCCTTGTGGCCCGCCGCCCGCCCCTTCGCCCCAAAGGGCCGCGGCGCTGCTAGGCGGCGAAGTTGGCCGCGGCGAAGTCCCAGTTGACGAGGCTGTCGCAGAAGGCCTGCACGAAGTCGGGGCGACGGTTCTGGAAGTCGAGGTAGTAGGCGTGCTCCCAGACGTCGCAGGTGAGCAGCGGCTTGACCGGCGGGGCCGGCATCTCGGCGTTCGGCGTCGTCACGATCTTGAGGGCGCCGCCGTCGAGCACGAGCCAGGCCCAGCCGCTGCCGAAGCGCCCTACGCCGGCCGCCTTGAACTGCTCGACGAAGGTATCGAGGCCGCCGAAGGTCGCCGCGATCTTGTCGGCCAGGGCGCCGCTCGGAGCGCCGCCGCCGCCCGGCTTCATCGACTGCCAGAAGAAGGTGTGGTTCCAGACCTGCGCGGCGTTGTTGAAGACGCCGGCCCTGGCCGGATCGCCGGCGGCGGCCGCGATCACCTCTTCGAGGCTCTTGCCCTCGAGCCCGGTGCCGGCCACCAGCTTGTTCAGGTTGTCGACGTAGGCCTGGTGGTGCTTGCCGTAGTGAAAGCTGATGGTACGCGCCGACGTCACCGGCTCGAGCGCGTTCTCGGCCCACGGCAGGGGCGGCAGTGCAAAGGCCATGGTTCCCTCCTCGTTTGATTGGCTCCAGCCTCAAACGTCGGCTCCCGGCGGGGCGCCGCCGCGCGGCGGCGCCCGCTCCGCGAGCCGGACGCTAGCAGTCGACCTCGACGGCCTCGCCGGTCACGCGCACCGGCCAGGTCGCGAGGCCGTCGACGCGGATCTTGCGCTGCAGGCGCTCTTCGACCCCGAGCACGCGACGCGCGTCGGGCGGCAGCGGCTCGTCGCCGAAGTAGCGATCGAGCGGGTAGGCCAGCACCGAGCCGTCGCGCACGTCGAACTGGCCGAAGTGCAGCGGGCAGGTGAGCACGTGGCCGGCGAGCGAGCCCTGGTCGAGCGGCGCGTTCATGTGGCCGCAGCGCCGGCTCACCGCGTAGAAGGCGCCGTCGCAGTTGGCCAGCACGCCCTGGACGCCGGCGAGCCTCACGAACTTGAGCCCGCCGGGGGCGACGTCGGCGACCTTCGCGACCTCAGTCCACACCGACGCTCACCCCTCGAGCCCGAGCTCGGCAGCCGGGATCTGGGGCAGGCTGTCCGGATCGGTCACGTCGGTGTGCACGAACAGGCCGCACCAGCAGCGTCGCATGGCGTCGAAGTGGGCGCGATGGTAGGGGATGCAGGGACAGACGATCCTCATGTCGGCCTCGCGCCGTCGCGTGCGCCCCTGGCAGGGACAGTAGGGCGCGCCCTTGGTCTCCTCGAGGACGGCCTCCTGCTCGAGCAGGAAGTCGGCGATCTCGCGATCGGGGGTGAATTTGAACCCCATGGCCGCTACGAGCGGCGTGAAGAACTCGCGCAGCGCCTCGACACGGGCCTCGTGACCCATCAGTCGCCGATCCCCAGCAGCTTTGAGTACTTCTCGGGCGCGTAGCCGACGATCACCTGGTCGCCGATGCGCACCACGGGGTAGGCCCGCGAGCCCGAGGCGAACAGGGCCTCGTCGGCCAGACGATCGCTCTCGTCGTCGGGCAGCAGGTCGATGTCGACCGCCTCGTAGGGGACGCCGTTCTCCTCGAAGTACTGCTTGGCCTTGCGGCACCAGGGACAGGTGCTCAGGGCGTAGACGAAGACCGCCTCGCTCACGGCGTCACGCTCCCGGAAGCCCGACGAGGACGGCGCCTTGATCGAGGCGCACGGGATAGGTGGGGATGCTGATCTCGGGCGCCTCGACGAAGGCGCCGGTGCGCACGTCGAAACGCCAGTCGTGGCAGGGGCAGGTGATGAGGTACTCGTCGCAGGCGCCCGATTCGAGTGGACAGGCCATGTGCGCGCAGCGGTTGGCGATCGCGTAGAGCGCGCCGCCGGTCCTCACCAGCAGCACACCCAGGCCCGACGGGTAGACGGGCAGGACGCCGCCGTCGGGCACCTCGCTTTCGTCTGCGACCTTGATCCACGTGTCGGCCACGCGCCCTCCCAGAGGCCGACGGCCACGCCGCCCTCGCTCGATGCGGGAAACGACCTTACCACGGCCGAACGGACGCCACGCCGTTCGACGGCGGAGCCCCGGGCGGGCCCCCTCCGCGACTACCAGCGCTCGCGATGCACGCGCTCGAGATCGAACCGGGCGGCGGGCTCCTTGGCCTCGGCCGGGTGCCCGAGCGCCACGACGGCGAAGGGGACCACCTCATCGGGGATGCCGAGCAGCCCACGCAGGCCGGTCACCCGTTCCTCGAGGGGGTGGACGCCCAGCCAGACGGCTCCGAGGCCGAGCGTGACGGCCTCGATCAGGATGTTCTCGACCGCCGCCGCGCAGTCCTGGTCGCGGAACGGCGGCCAGCGCAGGCCCTCGGTCACGGCGCACACCACGATCGCCGCGGGCGTCTGGGCGAGCATGCGCGCGTAGGGGTGGAAGGAGGGGATGGCGGCGAGCGTCTCGTGGTCGGTCACCACGATGAAGTGCCAGGGCTGCTGGTTGCCGGCCGAAGGGGCCGCCATGGCGGCCCGCAGCAGGCGCTCGATGTGCTCGGCCGAGACCGGCTGCGCGGTGTAGGTACGGATGCTGCGGCGCGACAGCACGGGATCGTCCACGCGGCCCTCCTCCTGACATGCTGGCGGGACGACGATCCTATCAGGCCGGCGGCCCGACGCGCCGATACGAGTTGAGTCGGAGCGGGCGAGCCGGTACCATCCCGGAAAGGGAAGTCCCTTCTCTTTCGCTCCCCCGCCAACGCTTATGGACACGACGCGTTCACACTACGACTGCCTCATCGCCGGCGCCGGCCCGGCCGGCATCTTCGCCGCGCTCGAGCTCGTGCGCCGCAACGGCAGCTCGGTCCTGCTGCTCGAGCAGGGTCCCGACATCGACAAGCGCGTCTGCCCGGCGCGCACCACCGGTGTCTGCGCGAGCTGCTCGCCGTGCGACGTCACCTGCGGCTGGGGCGGCGCCGGCGCCTTCTCCGACGGCAAGCTCACGCTCTCGCCCGAGGTCGGCGGCTGGCTCGGCGAGTTCGTGCCGGCCGATGCCCTGGCCACCCTCGTCGGCTATGTCGACGACGTCTGGCTCGAGTACGGCGCGCCGCCCGAGGTCCACGGCGCCATGAGCCCGAGCGTCGAGGCGATCCGCCGCCAGGCACTCGTGCACGGCATGACGCTCATCACCTCGCCCGTGCGCCACATGGGCAGCGACCGGGCAGCCGACATCCTGCGGGCCATGCGCGCCGACCTCGAGCCGCGCGTGGCCGTGCGCACCGGGACCACGGTCGAGAGCATCACCGTGCGCGACGGCGTGGCCACCGGCGTCACCTGCACCGACGGCAGCAGCTACAGCGCCGATGCCGTGATCGTGGCGCCCGGACGCCAGGGGGCCTCCTGGCTCGTCGACGAGTGCCACCGTCTGGGCATCGCGGTGCGCACCAACCCCGTCGACATCGGCGTGCGCGTCGAGGTGCCGGCCGTCGTCATGGAACCGCTCACCAGCGTGCTCTACGAGAGCAAGCTCGTCTCGTATGCCCGCACGTTCGACGACCCGGTCCGCACCTTCTGCATGAACCCGCACGGCGTCGTCTCGGTCGAGAACTACGGCGACGTCGTCACCGTGAACGGCCACAGCTACGCCGACCGCAAGACCGAGTACACCAACTTCGCGCTGCTGGTCTCGACCGACTTCACACAGCCCTTCGACGACCCCATCACGTACGGCAAGTCGATCGCCCGCCTGGCCAACCTGCTCGGCGGCGACATCATCGTGCAGCGCCTCGGCGACCTGCTCTCCGGCCATCGCTCCACCGCCGAGCGCCTGCGCCGCAGCACGGTGCAGCCGACGCTGGGCGGCGCCACGCCGGGCGACCTGTCGTTCGTGCTGCCCTTCCGCCACCTGCGCGACATCCTCGACATGCTCGAGGCGCTCGACGAGCTTGCCCCGGGCGTGAATGCGCGCGATACACTGCTCTACGGCATCGAGGTCAAGTTCTACTCGGCGCGGCCCCAGCTCGACCAGGGGCTGCAGACCGAGGTCGGGAACCTGTACGCGATCGGCGACGGCGCCGGCGTCACCAGGGGCCTCGTCCAGGCGAGCGCGTCGGGCGTGCTCGCCGCCCGGTCCATCCTCGAGGCGGGGAGATGAGCTAGTGCCGGCGACCATCGTGATCGGCGCCCAGTGGGGCGACGAAGGCAAGGGCAAGATCACCGACCTGCTTGCCGAGCGGGCCGACCTCGTCTGCCGCTATCAGGGCGGCAACAACGCCGGCCATACGATCGTGCGCGACGGTGAGGAGTTCAAGTTCCACCTCATCCCTTCGGGGATCCTTTACGAGGCCAAGACGTGCGTGATCGGCAACGGCGTCGTCATCGACCCGCACATCCTGTTCGGCGAGATCGACGCGTTGCGGGCGCGCGGCATCGCCGTCGACAACCTGCGCATCTCGGCCAACGCCCACCTCATCATGCCGTACCATCTGCTCCTCGACGGCGCCGCCGAGCGCCAGCTCGGCAGGTTCAAGATAGGCACCACCGGTCGCGGCATCGGGCCCTGCTACATCGACAAGTTCGCCCGGGTCGGCGTGCGGGTGCAGGACCTTCTCGACGAGAAGATCCTGCGTCGCAAGGTGCGCGTCGCGCTCGAAGAGAAGAACCAGATGCTGCAGCTCTACGACATCGGCACGCTCGACGCCGACCAGGTGGCCGACGAGTACCTGGCCTACCGACCGCGCTTCGAGCCGCACGTCGCCGACACCTCGCTGCTCGTCAACAAGGCGCTCGACGACGGCCGCGAGGTGCTCTTCGAGGGCGCCCAGGGCACGCTGCTCGACATCGACTTCGGCACGTATCCCTTTGTGACGAGCTCCAACCCGATCTCCGGCGGCGCCTGCGCCGGAGCCGGCGTCGGCCCCACGCGCATCGACCACGTGGTCGGCGTGGCCAAGGCCTACACGACCCGCGTCGGCGAGGGGCCGTTCCCGACCGAGCTCTTCGACGAGGTCGGCAGCGCGATGTGCGAGGTCGGCCAGGAGTTCGGCACCACGACCGGACGCCAGCGGCGCTGCGGCTGGCTCGATCTGGTCGCGCTGCGCTACGCCGTGCGGGTGAGCGGCATCACCCACCTCGCCATCACCAAGCTCGACGTGCTCTCCGGCCTGGATGGCATCAAGGTCTGCACGCGCTACCGGGCGTCACGCAAGGTGCTCGACGAGTTCCCGGTGCGCCAGACCGACTTTCACCACGCCAAGCCGGTCTACGACGAGCTGCCCGGCTGGAGCGCCGACCTGCGCGACTGCGAGGAGTGGGCCGACCTGCCCGAAGCGGCACGCGACTACATCCAGTACGTCGCCGACTTCACCAAGACGCGTGTCAAGTTCATCGCCGTCGGCCCGGGCCGCGACGAGACGATCATCCTGCCGCGCTCCATCGGTCGCGGCGGGGCCGTCTGACCGCAAGCGGCGCAGGGCCACGCGACGCGCGCCGCGGCGCGCTCACAGCCGCTCCACAGAGGTTTCTTCGGTCTTTCTCATGCGCCTGAGCGACACTCGCTCGTGACGGCAGAGCCTGCCGTCCCTCGGGCAGCGATTGAGGAGGCAGGGCCCTATGAGACGCAAGACCATCTTCTGGATCGTAGTCGCGGTGCTCGCGGCGGCGGTGCTCGCCGCCGTCGGCATCGTGGCCTATCACGTCGGCTTCAACCACGGCGCCGCCCGTTCGGTCACCGTGTCACCGCTGCGCCGCTTCGGCTTCGCCACGCCGCGGGTCGTGGTCGGCGGGGCGGCCGGCTTTTCGGCCGCCTCCTCGCTCCTGCTCCTGCTGATCGGCGGAGCCGTCGGCGCGGCGATCGGCTACCTCGCCTGGGGCGGCCGGGCCGGTGCGACGGCCGCGCAGCCGGCCGTCGTGGCGACCGCCGTTCAGCCGCCGGTCCCACCGGCGGGCGGCCCGGTCAACCCGCTCTGGCAGCAGTTCGACGAGTGGCATCGCTCCGTGCACGCGGCGCCGAGCCCGCCGGTCTCTGAGACGCCCACCATGGCGGCGGCCGCCGCGCCCCCGGTCGCGACATCGACGTCGCCGGGATCAGCCGTCACGCAGGAGTCGCCGGGATCGACCGCGTCGCCGGAGCCGCCGCGACCGGCGGGCACGTCGGACCCGCCCGAGCCACCAGCGACGCCGTCCGGCACGACCTGACCGGCCCCGGCGCAGCCGCGCGATGCGTCGCCGCCCGGCGCGCCACGGTGCGCGCGGCGGCGGCGCGAGTCTCACAGGAGAATCTCAGCCTCGTTCACGGTCGCTTCACACGCGCTGGGTACCGTGTCTGTACGGCGGCCCCTGCGCTGTCGGAGCGTCTCATCGGTCACGACGCCGGAGGACGTCATGCACAACAGGATCGTCAGCATCGCCGTGCTCGCCGGCTTTGCTGCCGTGGCCGTCTTTGCCGGGCTTGCCATCCACGTCGCCGGCGTCGCGTTCGGCGTCACGGGCGGCAGCCTGAACGAACCCTTCGACGCCGTCCGCGGCTACTCTCCGGGCTTCTCCCTCGTCGTGCTGCTGACGCTCGCCGGAGCCGGGGTGCTCAGCATGGCGGCCTACCACCTCTCCCACACCCGCCGCACGGCCGCTCGCGTCAGGGTGCGGTCGGCACAGAGCGGCCGCGATCTCGAGGGCCTGCGCCCACACGACCGGCGCCGCGGCTGAGCCTCACGCCCACTCGCGGCAAGGGTGGCTCGAGCCCGCCCGACCGCAGCTCGCGCTCACCCGAGACCCCTGCCACGGAGTAGACTGGAGCCGGTCGAGGGACGGATCGGAGCGAGGGGGCTGCGACGGCAGGGCGTGCCCATCACCTCTCCATCGGCAGGTTTGCGGGGCTGACCGGCATCTCGGCGAACACCCTGCGGCGGTACGACGAGTGCGGCCTGCTTTCCCCGGCCTTCATCGACCCGCTCACCGGCTACCGGCTCTACGCGGTCGAGCAGCTCGACACCGGGATCGTCGTGCGGCTCCTGCGCGACCTCGACGTGCCGCTCGGCGATCTCAGGGAACTGCTCCGCGGCGACGGGTCCGACGATGTCCGCGCGCTGCTCGCGCACCATCGCGAGCGGATCACCGAGCGGCGCGCGGAGCTCGAACGTATCCTCGGGCGCATCGACGCCGCCCTCCGCCAGGAGCATGGCCTTCTCCCCTACGAGCTCGACGTCGCGACCTTGCGACCGGCGTGGGTCGTCGGCCGCCGTCAGACCACGAGCCGGGCCGCGCTCGACGCCGTGATCGAGAGTTCCCTCGCGGAGCTCGAGGATCAGCTCGCGGCCTGCGGCGCGAGCGCCGCAGGCCGCGAGCTGATCCTCTACTTCAACGTGCTGCAGTGGTACCAGGGCCTCGACGTCGAGGTGTGTCTCCCGGTCGACGAGGCGGTCGCCGGGTCGTGCGGCGCCCGCCTCCTCGCAGGCGGCGACGCCGTGCGCACCGTCTACCGCGGGCCCTGGGACGACATCTGGCAAGCTTACGCCGCGCTGCTCGCGCAGATCGCGCGCCGCGGCTACGACGTCTGCGGCCCGGGGCGGGAGTCGTACCTCGTCGACGAGCGCGACACCGACGACGCGGCGCGCTACCTGACCGAGATCACCTGGCCGGTAGCGCCGCGACCTGCCACCGCGGCGCCGGCCTCTTCTTGACCTTCTCATGGGGCGAAGGTTGACACTGGCAAGACAAG
>DATIYD010000502.1:0-2466 GCA_035517975.1 Thermoleophilia bacterium
GTGCAGCTCACGACCTCTACGGCCGTGTCCGCCGCCGCCCCGAACATGGCTCAGGTGTTCGCACAGCAGGCCAAGGCTGCCGGCGTCACGGTCAACGTGAACAAGGTCGACCCGAGCGTGTTCTACGGCGACAACTACCTCAAGTGGACGTTCGCGCAGGACTTCTGGGCGACCCGTAACTACATCCCGCAGATGCAGGTCGGCGCCGCCCCCAACGCGCCCTGGAACGAATGCCACTGGAAGAACGCCCAGTGGTGGGGCATCGTGACCCAGGCCCTGAAGACCGTCGACGACACCGCTCGCGCCGCCCTCATCAAGCAGGCCGAGACCATCGAGTACCAGGAGGGTGCTTACATCATCCCGTCGTTCAACGTGCTGCTCGACGCCTACTCGAGCAAGGTCACCGGCCTGGCCGTCGACAACTGGGGCGCCAACTCGGCGTGCCGGTGCCGCTACAACCTGATGTCCCTGGTCTGATCCGACGCACATGCGCTCGCGGGGCCGGCCCCTGGCCCTGGGCCAAAGGGCCGGCCCCCGCGCGTACTGCAAGGAGGTAGCGCGGTGCCGCTTGTGAAGATCATCGTGCGCCGTATCCTGCTCGGCGTGCTCACGCTGCTGCTGGTGTCGGTGCTGGTGTTCGCCGCCACACAGACCCTGCCCGGAGACACGGCGCGGGCCATCCTCGGCAAGTCGGCGACGCCCGCGACCCTCAAGGCGATGCGTCAGGAGCTGGGACTCGACCGGCCGGCCGTCGTGCAGTACGGCTCGTGGCTCGGCGGCGTCGTCCGGGGCAACCTCGGCGAATCGCTCGCCGCCAAAGCGCCGGTGACCAGCGTCATCGGCACGCGCGTACGCAACTCGGCGGTGCTCGTCATACTCGCCGCCATCATCAGCATCCCGCTGTCGATCCTCATCGGCAGCCTCAGCGGCCTGTTACGCGACCGCCCCTTCGACTCCACGACGTCACTCGGGACCCTGGGCCTCGCGGCGCTGCCGGAGTTCGTCATCGGCATCCTGCTCATCGGGCTGTTCGCCACCCAGGTGTTCCATCTGGTCCCGGCCGTCTCGGTGGTCCAGCCGAACGTACCGTTCACGAGCCAGCTCGACATCCTCATCCTGCCGGCCCTCACCCTGGTGCTGGCCACCAGCCCCTACATCGTCCGTATCCTGCGGGCCTCCATGATCGAGGTACTCGAGAGCGAGTACGTGCAGATGGCCCGGCTCAAGGGCATGCCCGAGAACGTCGTACTGCGCCGCCACGCCTTGCCCAACGCCATCATCCCGGCCATCCAGGTCATCGCCCTGAACCTCGCCTGGCTGGCGGGCGGCGTGGTCGTCGTCGAGTACGTGTTCAACTACCCGGGCATCGGCCTTGGCCTCATCGATGCCATCAACAACCGTGACGTGCCAGAGATCCAGGCCATCGTGCTGCTCATCGCCGGCCTCTACGTGGGCTTCAACCTGCTGGCCGACATCCTCACGATCCTGGTGAGCCCCCGGCTCCGGACGGGTCTGCAATGAGCCCCGACGAGCTGGCGCCGGCCGGCGGCCCACCGCTCAGCGACCTCGCCCTCGGGCCCGACGCAGACTTGAACGAGCCGCTCGAGCCGCAACTCGGACGGAGCGGCGACATGGCTCCAGCCACCGCGAAGCGGCGGCGCCGGGAATGGGTGCAACTGCTCGCCGACGCTCTCCACTACCGGCGCACGCAGATCGGCCTCGTGCTCTTCCTGTTCATCGTCGTCATCGCGGCATTCGGCCCGCTGTTCGCGCCGCACTCGCCGTACGCGTTCGTCACCACGCCCTACGCGCATCCGTCCGCCCGGGCCGTGCTGGGCGGCGACGTGATCGGCCGCGACGTGCTCAGCCGGGTGCTGTACGGCGGCCGCTCCGTGCTCATCCTCGCCTTCCTCGCCACCGCCCTCGGCATGGCCATGGGCGTGTCGCTCGGCCTCGCCGCCGGCTACGCCCGCGCGGCGGTCGACGACGCCATCATGCGTCTGCTCGACGTGCTGCTGGCCTTCCCGCAGATCGTCTTCGTGTTGCTGCTCGTGTCGGTGCTGGGACCCCGGCTGTGGCTCATCGTGCTCACCGTGGGCCTGTCGCACGCGCCGCGCATCGCCAGGGTGACGCGCGGCGCCACACTCGAGGTCAAGGAGCGCGACTTCGTGAAGGCGGCCGAGTCGCTGGGTGTGTCACGCGTGAAGATCGCCTTCACCGAGATCCTGCCCAACATCACGAGCCCCCTGCTGGTCGAGTTCGGCCTGCGCCTCACCTACTCCATCGGCCTCATCGCCGCCCTGAGCTTCATGGGCTTCGGCATGCAGCCGCCGGCCTGTGACTGGGGCCTCATGATCAACGAGAACCGCATCGGCATCCTGGTGCAGCCGTACTCCATCTTCGTGCCGGTGGCGCTGATCGCCATCCTCACGATCGGCGTGAACCTGGCCACCGACGGTCTGTCTC
>DATIYD010000503.1:0-5573 GCA_035517975.1 Thermoleophilia bacterium
TTGGCCATCAATGTCTCGGTCACACGCCTGATCCTGACCAAGGGCAGCGCCGGCAGCGTGGTGCACGACTTCGGTCAGTTCGTGGTCGGCGGCAACGTCGTGATCGGACTGGTGATCTTCCTGATCCTGGTCGTGATCCAGTTCGTCGTGGTGACCAACGGCGCCGGCCGCGTCGCCGAGGTCGCCGCGCGCTTCACCCTCGACGCCATGCCCGGTAAGCAGATGGCGATCGACGCCGATCTGAACGCCGGCCTGATCACCGACGACCAGGCGCGCGACCGCCGGACCGAGATCGGCCGTGAGGCCGACTTCTACGGAGCGATGGACGGTGCCTCGAAGTTCGTCAAGGGCGACGCCATGGCCGCGGTCCTGATCACCTCGATCAACCTGATCGGCGGGATCGTGGTCGGCGTGCTCCAGCACCACATCCCCTTCTCGCAGGCCACCCACGACTACTCCCTGCTGACTGTCGGCGACGGCCTCGCGGCTCAGATCCCCGCGCTGCTCATCTCGGTCGCCACCGGCATCCTCGTCACCCGGTCGGGCGGGTCCGACAAGGACCTCGGCACCGACCTCGCCAACCAGATCCTCCGCCAGCGCAAGGCACCGCTCGTGGCCGGCTGCGTGGTCTGCGCGTTCGCGCTCGTGCCGGGCCTCCCGAAGCTGCCCTTCCTGTTCATCGGCGGGATCATGGCCGCCATCGGCTGGTCGGTGCGCAACGGCATGCCCGACGAACTGGCGGCCGCAGCCGCCGCCGCGGCCCTGCCGGCACCGACCCAGGCCGACAAGCCCGTGGCGCCGCGCGAGGAGGTCCTCAAGGAGCTTCCGATCGACCCGCTCGAGCTCGGCATCGGCTTCGGCCTGGTCCCGCTCGTCGACCGCCGCACGGGGGGATCGCTCGTGCGCCGGGTCTCGATGATCCGTCGCCAGATCGCGTCAGAGCTCGGGATGGTCATCCCGCCCGTCCGGATCCACGACGAGGTCGACCTCGATTCCCACGAGTACGTGGTCAAGGTCCGTGGCACGGTGGTGGCGCGCGGCATGATCATGGCCGGCCATCACCTGGCCATGGATCCGGGCGACGCGGTCGGCACGCTGTCTGGAATCCCGACCACCGAGCCCGCGTTCGGGCTGCCCGCGATCTGGATCCCGGAGGTCCAGCACGCCGAGGCCGAGGCGCTCGGCTACACCGTCGTCGACGGCGAGTCGGTGATCGTGACCCACCTCACCGAGACGATCCGCAACCACGCCGCCCAGCTGCTCACGCGGCAAGACGTACGCCAGCTTCTGGATCAGCTAAAGGAAATCAACGAAGCTGTCGTTACGGAGATTGTGCCCGATGTTCTCTCGCTCGGCGAGATCCAGCGTGTGTTGCAGTCTCTCCTCGCGGAGGGCGTCTCGATCCGCGACCTCGGCGCGATCGTCGAGTCGGTGGGCGACAAGGCGCGGATCACGCGCGACCCCACGCTGCTGGCCGAGTACGCCCGCCAGGCGCTCGGGCGCGCGATCACCGCGCCACACCTGGATCCGACCCAGACCTTGCGCGTCATCACGCTCGACCCGACGATCGAGCAGGAGCTCGCCACGTCGATCACCCAGACCAGCGACGGCGAGTACCTGGCGATGGAGCCGGTCCGCGCCCAGGCCGTTCTGACCGCGGTCAAGAGCCAGTCCGACCACGCCACCGCACGCGGCGGCATGCGCCCCGTCCTGCTCTGCTCGGCCCGCGTGCGACGCCACCTGCGTCGGCTCGTCGAGTCCGCCGTGCCCCATCTTCCCGTCTGCTCTTACAACGAAGTCGCCCCCGGCATCAGCGTCGAAACCAGAGGAGTAATTAGCGCATGAGCACCCTCACTCAGCCCCACACGAACGGGCACGACCGCGAGCTGAACGGCGTGCGCACCTATCGCGGCCGCAAGCTCGAGGATCTGATCCCTCAGATCCGCACCGAGCTCGGCCCCGACGCGATCATCCTCCGCCAGCGCGAGGGCCTGATGGGCGGCGTGGGCGGCTTCTTCGCCCAGAAGTGCGTGGAGGTCGACGCCCAGGCCGCTGCCCCTCACGTGCCGCAGATCGACATCTACGACGAGGACGAGCCGGTCAACGGCTGGGACGACGGCCTCGAGGGCTTCGTGCCCCCGCCCGCGACGCCGGCGGCCGCGCCCGCGCTTCCGGCGCCCGAGCACCCGGCGCCGACCTGGGAGCAGCAGGCGGCCGCCTGGGAGCAGACCACGCCCGCCATCGAGGAGCCGCCCGCCGCTCCGGTCGCCGAGCAGCCGCCCGCTCCCATCGCTGAGCAGCCCGCGCCGGTGGCGGCCGATCCGGTCCAGCCGCCGATCACCCCGGCCACGCCCGCGGGTGACCTCACCGCCGAGTCGTTCGTGAGCCGTCTCGAGCAGGCCGCCGCGCACGTGGACATCGAGGAGCTGGTCAAGCTGGTCACCTCCGGCCGCGTGATGTCGACCGAGCCGCCGGCGCCCGTCGCGCCCGCCCCGCTCGATGGCGTCCCCGCCACGCCTGCGGCCGCTGAGCCCAATATCGAAATCCCCGCACCAGCCGCCCCCGCGCCGGTCGTCGAGCAGCCGGCGCCCGCGCCGGTTCCGCCGGCCGCCAACTCCTGGGTCGCCAAGCAGGCCGGCGACCTCGATTCCGGCGAGGCCGCGGCGGTCACCGCCGAGCTGACCTCGCAGGGGATCAGCGAGGACTGGGCCCAGCAGCTGATCGTCGCCGCCGCCGCGCACCGCTCGCCCCTGTTCAAGGGCACCCTGCGCGACGCGGTCCGCGCGACGCTCGCCGCGATCGTTCCCGCGCCGGCCCCGCTGCCGCCCGGGGGCGCCGCGGTCGCCTTCGTCGGCGCCGGCGGCGCCGGCAAGACACGGTGCGCCGCCGCGCTCGCCTCGGCCTACGCGAAGGGCTCGACGCTCGCCTCGAGCGTCGTGTCGCTCGGCTCAGACGACTGGGGCGGCGATCTCAAGGAGCTCCTCAAGGGCCAGAACGTGTGGGTCATGGGCGCCGCCAACGGCGCCGAGGCCGCTCCGGCCGTCGAGCACGGCCGCGACGGCGGCCTGGTCGTCGTCGACACCACCGCGGCCACCCCGCGCGACCCCGGCTCCGTCGAGGCACTCGCCGCCGAGCTGCGCTCGCTGAACCTCGACGCGGTCTACATCGCGGTCCCGGCCACCTTCAGCGTCCACGCGGCGCGCAAGCTGCTCGACGGCTTCGCCGCGCTCGGCGCCGACGGCATCGCGGTCACGCACGCCGACGAGGCCGACCAGCTCGGGATCGCCGCCGAGCTGTCGCAAATCAGCGGCATGCCGGTCGCCTACATCCACGACGGCCTCGATCTCGACGGCGCGCTGTCCGCGGCCGATCCGTCGGCGCTCGCAGCCCGCCTCCTGCCCTAGCCCGCCAGCCCAAACCACAGCCATGAGCGACCAGCCCGAGCCCACCGGCAAGGTCATTCGCCTCAACGTGGGCGGCACGAAGGGCAACCTGACCACGCCCGTGGGCAGCAACATCCCGGTCCGCGTCTACGACCGCGGCGGCGACTTCCTGATGCTCGTGCTGATGCTCGACGACGGCGACGAGCTCGAACAGGACGCGCTCGAGCCGCTCGTGCTCGAGTACGTCTCGGCCCGTGGCGTGGTGCGCTTCAGCGGCCAGGCCGTGCTCCAGGAACGCGATCTCGTCCGGTTCGAGGTCTCGGCGGAGCCCGAGGTCACCCAGCGCCGGGAGTTCGTACGGGTGCCGTCGGTGCAGAACGTCGTGCTCGGCGGCGAGCCGGGCGCGACCAAGATCAACGGCAAGGCGATCGACCTCAGCGGCGGCGGCATGCTCCTCACCGGAGCCGTCGGCCTCGAGCTCGACTCGGTCGTCCGCTTCAGCCTCAAGCTGGGTGTCGGCGCCGGCGAGATCGAAGGCCAGGCGCGCGTCGTCCGATCCGACGACGAGGGACGCCGGGCGCTCGTGTTCGACGAGATCACCGAAGACGACCGTCAGCGGCTCATTCATTTCGTGTTCGAGCGCCAGCGCGAGGCGCTGGCCAAGGTCGGCCGCGTGATTGACCACAGGAGAGCCGGATGAGCAAGAAAGACGCACAGGCTCCGGACGAGGACAAGAAGAGCAAGAAGGGCAAGAAGGGCAAGAAGGGCGATGGCCGGGCCACGTCCGGCCCGAGCGTCGCGGCGCATCCACGCGCCAGCTACCAGGTGCGCCGCGCCAAGGGCTGGGGAGGAATCGCCGGCTTCGTCCTCGCCGCGTACCTGTCCTACAAGACCGGCGTGCCGACGGTCGACGTCGGCCTGCGCGCGATCGTGGCCGGCATCGTCGGCTACATGCTTGCCTGGGCCTGCGCTGTGACGGTCTGGCGCCACCTCGTGCTGGCCGAGTTGCGCGCCGCGCACGAGCGGGCCACCACCCCCGATCCCGACCTGATCCCCGCCCGAGCCGAACCGGCCAGGCTGGCCCCGCCGGCGCCCGACGCCGCACCCGCCGTGGGCACCGGCGCAGCCTCCTGACCTTGGACTGATCCACGGCCATGGACCCGATCCATCCGATCATCCCGGTCGCGCCCTCCATTCCGACGGTCAGTCCGGCCCCGCTGATCGGCCGGGTCGATCGCGACGGCCCGCACAACGACGCCGGTGAGGAGAAGCGCCGGCGCCGCCGTCCGCAGCTCCAAGACGCACCCGACACGCCCGGCGCCAGCGGCGACGACGACTCGGGCCTGCACATCAACGTGACCGCCTGATTAAGGCGTCACGCTCCCTCCGCAGCCGCCCTCGGACCAAAGTGTCCAGATCGATCTGGACGCTTCTCAAGTGAGCGGCCGCCGGGGCGATAACCGGGAAGACCGGCAGCAAGGAGCCGCCGGGGGACAAAACTAAAACGACCACACCACGGAGGTGTAAACCGTGTCCCTTTCGATCCTCACCAACACCACGGCTATGCAGACCCAGATCGGTCTGAGCAAGTCGAGCAACGCCGTTTCGCAGGCGATGCAGCGTCTGTCGTCCGGCCTTCGCATCAACTCGGCCGCCGATGACGCCGCTGGCTACGCGATCAGCCAGGGCCTCACCGCCCAGGTGAACGGCCTGCAGCAGGCTTCCCAGAACGTCAGCGACGCGACCTCGATGGTCCAGACCGCCGATAGCTCGCTGAACAACGTCCAGAGCATGCTGCAGCGGATCAGCGAGCTGGCCGTGCAGTACCAGAACGGCGACCTCTCCTCGACCGACAAGTCGGACATCCAGAGCGAGGTCAACCAGCTCACCTCTGAGATCGACCGGCAGAAGGGTTCCGTGCAGTTCAACGGGATCAACCTGCTGGACGGCACCGCTGGCACCGCTGGTACCGGCGTGACCTTCCAGGTCGGCCCCGGCGCGGGCGACACCCTCACGGTGTCGTTTGGCAACATCGAGGGCACGAACGGTCTGGACAGCAGCGTCGGCTTCAGCTGGGGCAGCGGTTCGGTCTCCGGCACGACCCAGGTCTTCGACCTGAGCCAGGCCAACGCCGTCAGCCTGATCCAGGGCGCGATCAACAACATCTCGACCATGGCGGCGACGCTGGGC
>DATIYD010000504.1:0-3313 GCA_035517975.1 Thermoleophilia bacterium
GACCGCGGCCGGCTCGCTGATGGGCTGCGCGAACGGCTCCGGCCAGGGGGGCGCAGGCGCGGCGGCAAGCGGTGCGTCGGCGGCCGGCGCGCCCCAGCTCGGCGCGGCGATGCCGGGCGACACGCGTCCGGACGCTCCCGAGCTCGCCCGGCGCGGCCCGTTCGGCGTCGGCGTGCGCAGCCTGACCGTAGTGAACCCCGGCCAGCTCGACATGGTCGATCTGAACGCCGCCGGCGACGGCCCTCGCTACGACCGTCCGCTACCGCTGACGATCTGGTATCCGGCGGTGGTCCCCGCGGGCGAGGCGGAGCTGACGACCTACGCCGACGCCCTGGGCAGCGGGCCGGGAAACCCAGAGCGGCCCGTCGTGCCCTTCACGTTCCAGGGCCGCGCCCTGCGCGGGGCGGCGCCCGATCTCTCGAGGGCCCCGTATCCCCTGCTCATCGTCTCGCACGGCTATCCGGGCTCCAGCGTGCTGCTCACGAACCTCACCGAGAACCTGGCCTCGAAGGGCTACGTGGTCGTCGCCATCCAGCACACCGACTCGACCCACGCCGACGCGACCGTCTTTTCGAGCACGCTGCGCAACCGGCCGCTCGACATCGCCTTCGTGCTGAAGACCGTGGCCGCCTTAGGCGCCAGGGGCTCGGGCAAGTTCCTGGCCGGCCTGGCCGACGCCGGCACGACGGCGCTCATCGGCTACTCGATGGGCGGCTACGGCGCGCTCGTCTGCGCAGGTGCGGGACTGACCACATCGTTCGCGACCTCGGCGGCCTGGCAGGCCGGCGGCGCGCTGCGCGACCTCGAGGCGGGCAGCAAGATGCACGCCGCCCTGGCCGACGCGCGCGTGAAGGCGGTGGTGCTGCTGGCGCCGTGGGGCGGCAGCTACGGCGCGTGGGACGCGAGTGGCCTGCAGGGGCTCAAGGTGCCGGCCCTCTTCGTGGTCGGCGACCGCGATCAGACGGCGCCGTACAGCGGCGTGCGGTTCATCTTCGACAACGCCCGCAGGTCAGATCGCTACCTGCTCGTGCACCAGCGAGGCGACCACGAGGTCGCGGTGAACCCGGCGCCGCCGATCACCTTCACGCGCTGGCGCGAGTACGTGCACTACCAGGAGCCGGCGCTCGACAACACGCGCACCAACAACGTCAACCAGCACTTCTTGACGGCGTTCCTGGGTCTGCATCTCAAGGGAGACGACCTGCGCAGCTACCTCGACCTGAACCCCGTGATCTCAGACGACAGCAACCGCTCCCAGAACAGCGGCTACCCGGCCGGCATCTGGAAGGGCTTCCCGGAGTGGTCGGCGGTCGGGCTGGAGATGCGCCACCGGGCGTAGACGCGGGATGAGGGGTGGTGGGCGACGTTGGAATTGAACCAACGACCTCCAGCTTGTCGAGCTGGCGCTCTCCCCAACTGAGCTAGTCGCCCACGAGAGTAGCCGATTATAGCAGACCGTCACGCACCGGCGAGCGTGGCGCCGAAGTCGGCCGCGCGGCGCTCGCCCGGCCTCGTCTGGCGGCGGCGCCCGGCGTAAACTTGCAGACATGAACGAGCGGCCCGCCCACCCGCACCGCCGCTTCGCTGCGTGCCCGGCATTGCTCGTTGTGGCGCTGCTGTCGGCGTGCGCGGCGACGATGGGCGCAGGTTGTGGCGCCGCCTCGCAACCGCCGCAATCCGCTCCACCCGATGCGACTTCATCGTCCGCGGCGGCCTCGCCAACATCCGCCGCGCCGAGCGCAGCGACCTCCCCGACTCCGGCATCCAACGCCACTCCGGCCTCAGCCTCTCCCCCACCATTCAGCGCCGCGGTCGTCGGACTCGGCGCGTGGCGCCGGGCCGCCATGATCAAGGCCGGCGCCTGGTCGCCGCGCTGCCCCGTGTCACTCGACGACCTGCGCCTGGTGACCCTGACCTACTGGGGCTTCGACGGGCGCGCCCACACCGGGCGCCTGGTCTGCAACCGCGATGCGGTCACGCCGATCGTGGACGCCCTGCACCGGCTCTACGACGAGCGCTACCCCATCCACCGCATGGTGCCTGTCGAGGCCTACGGCGCAAGCGACGAACGCTCGATGGAGGCCGACAACACCTCGGCCTTCAACGGCCGCTTCGTCGAAGATACGACCGTGTGGTCGCAGCACGCCTACGGCCGCGCCATCGACGTCGATCCCCTGGAGAACCCCGAGATCAAGGACGGCAAGGTCTACCCGAAGAACGCCGGGCCATATGTCGACCGCACGCGCGGGCTGCCGGGCATGATCACGGCCGGCGACCCGGTGGTGCGCGCCTTCGCCGCCGAGGGCTGGGGCTGGGGCGGTTACTGGCACTCGCTCAAGGACTACCAGCACTTCTCGGCGACCGGCACCTGACGAGAGGGGCCCGCACCGCCGGTCGCCGCGCGGGCCGAGCCGGCAACGCCGGCCATGCCGCCCGCCGCTCCGCTACCTGCTCTGGGCGCCCTCGCCGCCGCTCGGCTCCACGATGAGCTCCATGAGCAGCGCGTCGCGCCAGGTGCCGTCCTTGACGCGCTCGTAGGCGCGCATCGTGCCCACGGGGCGAAAGCCGAGCTGTTCGTAGACGTGAATGGCGCGCGCGTTGGCGACCGCAGGGTCGACCGTGATGCGATGGTGGCCGCGCTCCTGTATGAGGTAGTCGATCAGCAGCCGCATCGCCTCGCTGCCGACGCCGCGACCCTGCCAGGCGTCGCCGACGAAGATGTCGATCGAGGCGAAGTGGTAGTCGGGGTCGGTCTCCTCGCAGAACTGGATCGAGCCCGCCACCGCGCCGTCGACCTCCAGGGCGAAGACGACCGCGCCCTCCTCGTTGATCTGGTCCCACGAAGCACGCTGCCACCAGGCGGACACGCCCGGATCGGTCAGAAGACCCAGAAGCGCCGGCGCGTCGTCTATCGTCAGAGGACGCAGCGTGACCCGATCGCCGTGCAGGGTGGGAGGTTCGCTCGGCCCTCGCGATGGGCGGTTGGGGGGCTCGTGGTCAACGCGACCGATCGGCTGCGACGCGCGCGAAGGCGCGTCGGGCCCGGTCATGCCCGCTGCTTCTGCTCGCTGCCGGCGCGCCACATGAGGTAGGCGTGCACGAACGGGTCGAGGTCGCCGTCGAGCACGGCCTGCGTGTTGCCGGTCTCGTGGTCGGTGCGGAGATCCTTGACCATCTGGTAGGGGTGCAGCACGTAGCTGCGGATCTGCGAGCCGAAGTTCACGTCGAGCTGCTCGCCGCGCTCGCGGGCGAGCTCTTCGGCGCGCTTGCGCTCCTCGAGCTCGACCAGGCGCGACTTGAGCATGCGCATGGC
>DATIYD010000505.1:0-10960 GCA_035517975.1 Thermoleophilia bacterium
CCGTCGAGATGGGCCAGGTTGATGCCGTAATTCACCGCGTTCTCCGCGGCGCGCTGCACCTTGGAGTCGATCGACAGCTGCAGGTTGTCGCCGGCCTGAGGCAGCGAGCCGCCGGGCACGACCTGCTTGGGGCGGCCGCTGGCGTCGACCTCGACGCGCACCGAGCCGTCGACGCCGCGCAGGTACTTGTCGTACGTGTACTCGACACCCGACTGGCCGATCACGTCACCGGCCTTGTAGCCGCGGAAACGTGCCTCGGTGAGCTCCTGCTGATCGATCTCCCCGAGCTGACCGAGGAAGTGCGCGCCGAGGTCGCCGAGCGGGTAGTCGCGCAGGTAGTTCTGGCGCACCTCTACGCCCGGAAAGCTCTCGGTGTGCTCGAGCAGGAACGACACGACGCGGCGATCGGTGTCCTGCTTGACCGCCACGAAGTCGTACTGGATGCCCAGCCCGTGCTTCACCTGGCTCCAGGGCACGCCCACCTGGCGTATGAGGGCGCGCCTGATCTCGCTCGGCTTCATCTTGAGGACGAGCGAGAGGCGCTTTACGAGGTCGTCGAGCTGATCGGCCGGCACGTCCATCGGCCTGATGCCCACCGAGAGACCGGGCCGGTTGTCGACGAGGACACGCCCCGAGCTGTCGAGGATCGCGCCGCGCGGCGCCAGCACCGCCACGCTGCGCAGGCGGTTGTCGTTGGCCTGCGCCACGTACTGCTGGGCCGACAGGATCTGAAGGAACCACAGACGAAAGAGGACGATGGCGATGAGGCCGATGGCGATCGCGCCGAGCAGCACCACCCGCAGGGCGACCGAGGGCTGCTGCATGACGCGATCGTCGCGCGCGGTGCGTATCCAGCGCCGCTCGCGCCCGTCGCTGCTGTTACGTCTCCGATATGCGGACACGTCGTTCACCCCTCAGCCACCAGCGCGCGACCAGGTAGAGCGGCACGGCGAGCAGCGAATCGAGGACCAGCAGAGGGACGATCCAGTGGTCGAACAGGTACACGAGCGGCACCTCCCGCCCGAACAGGAACTGCGAGAGCAGCGAGAAGCTTTCGAAGATCAGGGTGGCCACGAAGGCCGAGACGATCGGGGCGATGTTCGGCGAGAGGTCGGCCGTCTCGGCGTAGCGGCCGACCAGATAGCCCACCGCGACGAGCGACAGCGAGCGCACGCCCGGGGGCTCGAACAGGGCGATCGAGACGATGCCGCCGGCCACGAAGCCGAAGATCGCGCCCACCTCGGCGCCGCGCAGCAGGGCGACCGCGACCACGAACACCAGGACGAAGTCGGGATTGGCCCCCAGGATGTGGATGTTCGCCGCCACCGCCGTCTGCAGCAGCGTGGCTACGACCAGCAGCACGAACAGCCGGCCGATCTCGGCGGCGATGTGTGGCCCGTCGGCCGGCTTCTCGATCGCCGGGGCGCGCATGGCCATCAGAGCGCCACCATCACAAGGTCGAGGGTGTGGAAGTCGACCCAGGGCGTGACCGAGATGCTCTGATAGAGCTCGACGTCCTGCTGGGCGACGGCCGAGACCTGACCGATGGGGATGCCGCGCGTGAAGATCGAGCCCTTCATGCCGCTCGTCACGACGTCCTGCCCCGTCACGACCTTCTCGGACCGGTCCACATACTGCAGGGTGACGTCGCCGGTCACGCTGCCGGCCAGCATGCCCTGGGCGCCGCTGGGCACGACCATGGAGTCGACGTAGCTGTCCTGGTCGGTGATGAGCGTCACCTCGGACGCGTCGGGCGTGACGGCCGACACCCGGCCGACCAGGCCCTGGCCGTTCACCACCGCGTCGTTCAGACGCACACCCTGGTCGGAGCCGGCGTCGATCGTGACGGTGGAGTACCAGGCCGTCGTCGAGCGCGCGATGACCCGCGCGTCGGCGAAGTTCGTGCCCCTGGGAAACACGCTCGAGTCGCGCATCTGCAGCAGGCCGTGCAACTCGGTGGTCTGCTGCTGCTGCA
Source organism: Thermoleophilia bacterium (assembly GCA_035517975.1). Classification (GTDB taxonomy): domain Bacteria; phylum Actinomycetota; class Thermoleophilia; order UBA2241; family UBA2241; genus Bog-752. The sequence continues at coordinate 1,976 of DATIYD010000505.1, forward strand.
CGAGCTGCTGGGCGAGCTGCCCGCGCAGCTGCTGCACCTCGGCGCGCAGCGTGCGGTTCTGCGACTGCGCGCCGAACAGGCCGGTCATCCAGTTCCAGCCGTCGCGGAACGGCTTGATGACACGCGCCGTGCCCGACTGCAGCGGGGCGACGACGTGCATGGCCGAAGCCTCGGCCTGGTGCACCGGACCGTCGCTGGACTCACGGAAGTACACGGTGAGCAGGGCGACCGACAACACGACCAGGATGGCGACGACGATGCGCCGCCGCAGTGCGCGCTTGCGAGCCACTAGGCGCGGAACGGAGTCACGCCAGCCTGCGCGGCGATGACGAAGTCGGTCGTCGGCACTAGAAACGCTGGGGCCTAGTAACGGCCTTTGGGCCTCGAGTTGCGCTTGCTGCGGGCAATGGCATCGAACTCCTCGAGATACTTGCCGGACCCCACGGCGACGCAGGTGAGCGGCGACTCGGCGAGGTGAACGGGCATCTGTGTCTCCTGGCGCAGCCGCTCGGGCAGTCCCTGCAGCAGCGAGCCGCCGCCGGCGAGCATGATGCCGCGGTCCATGATGTCGCTGGCAAGCTCGGGCGGCGTCTTGTCGAGGGTCGCCTTGATGGCGTCCATGATCGCCTGGACGGGCTCGTCCAGGGCGGCGCGCACCTCTTCAGAGGACAGCACGATGGTCTTGGGCAGACCGGTGACCAGGTCGCGGCCGCGGATCTCGGCCTGCTCCTCTTGGGGCAGCGGATGAGCGGACCCGATCTCGAGCTTGATCTCCTCGGCGGTCTGGCTGCCGATCAGGAGCTTGTACTCCTTCTTGACGTAGCTGATGATCGCCTCGTCGAGCTCGTCGCCGCCCACACGGATGGACTGTGAGACGACGATGCCGCCCAGCGAGATCACGGCGACCTCACTCGTGCCCCCGCCGATGTCGACGATCATGTTGCCCGTGGGTTCGGCCACCGGCAGACCGGCGCCGATGGCGGCCGCCATGGGCTCCTCGATCAGGCCGGTCCAGCGAGCGCCGGCCGAGTAGGTGGCCTCTTCGACCGCGCGCTTCTCGACGCCGGTGACCCCTGAGGGCACGCAGATCACGACCCGCGGGTGAGCCCACTTGTTCTGGTTCACCTTGCGGATGAAGTGACGCAGCATCTGCTCGGTCACGTCGAAATCGGCGATCACGCCGTCTTTGAGCGGGCGGATGGCGGAGATGGAACCGGGCGTACGACCGAGCATGCGCTTGGCCTCGGCGCCCACGGCGTGGACCTCGCCGGAGCGGTGGTCGATAGCGACCACGGACGGCTCGGAGAGCACGATGCCGCGACCGCGGACATAGACGAGGGTGTTGGCTGTACCAAGGTCGACGGCGACGTCGCGCGCGCCGAAGCCTGTAAGGAAGTCGAGGAAACCGATGACCGCTCCTTTCGCTCCGGTTCAATCGTCCATACTACACGCCGCTCCAAGCGGAGCCAAACGAACGAGCAGGCAAAAACGGGTGCGGCGCGGCTAGCGAGCGTCGTCGCGCGCGCCGGCAAGCCAGGCGAACGGCGCGACGCCGAACTGCTCGAGACCCTCGAGCAGGCGGGTCACCGGCAGGCCGACGACGTTCCAGTAGTCGCCCTCGACGCCGGTCACGAGGGCCGAGCCGACCCCCTGGATGGCGTAGGCGCCCGCCCTCTCGCGCCACTCCCCCGTCGCGACGTAGGCGGCGACGGCCGCCGGGGTGAGCGTGCGAAAAGTGACCCTCGTGCGCGCGTGGCCCGTCCAGGTGCGTCCGTCGGCGGCGATCAGGCAGAGGCCGCTGTCGACCAGGTGATGCCGCCCGGAGAGGGCGCTCAGGTAGGCGCGAGCCTGCGATTCGCTCGCCGCCTTGCCCAGCACGTCGCCGTCGAGCACGACGATCGTGTCGACCCCCAGGACGAGCTGGCAGGGTGCGAGGCCGGCGGCCTCGCGGCCCGCCACCTCGCGCGCCTTGCCCAGGGCGTTGTCGACCACGGTGGCCACGGGATCGCGCGCCACGACCGCCTCGTCGTGACGGCTGGGGGCCACCCGGAAGGGCACGCCGAGCTGCGCCAGGATGGCGCTGCGCTGGGGCGAGCGCGAGGCCAGCACCAGCAGCGGCACCGCCAGGCCGGCGCCGTCAGACGAGCTCGTCGTCACCGAAGAACAGCGAGATCTCGCGGGCGGCGCTCTCGGGCCCGTCGGAGCCGTGCACGATGTTCTGCTCCTTCGACAGCGAGAAGTCGCCGCGGATCGTGCCCGGAGCGGCCTGCGCGGCGTCGGTCAGGCCGAGCATGGTGCGAGCCACGGAGATGGCGTCGCGGCCCTCCCAGACCATCGCCACGACCGGGCCCGACGTGATGAACTCGACGAGCGGCTCGAAGAAGGGCTTGCCGACGTGCTCGGCGTAGTGACGCGTGGCGAGGTCGCGGTCGATGCGCAGCGCCTTCATGGCGCGCAGCGTGAAGCCTCGCCGCTCGAACCGGCCGACGACCTCGCCGACCAGGCGCAGGCGTACGCCGTCGGGCTTGACCATGATGAACGTCTGTTCCACGAGGGTTCCTTTCGTCGCAAAGACCGGGCGATGGCGGCGGGCCCAGGGCCCGCCGCCATCGCCCGGACGATCGCTCGAGAAAGGGCGACCGCGGGGCCGCCCGCCCGTTGGACCGTCAGCCTGTCTCGAGCCCTATCGCCTGGCCCTGGGGGATCTGCTTCTCGCAGTACGGGCAGATGCGCCAGCCCGGCTCGACCGGCCGGTGGCAGTGCGAGCAGACCTCGCGGAGGCGGCGCATGCAGTGCGGGCACACGAGGTAGTCGTCTTTGACCGGCGTCTTGCAGAACGGGCAGCGCGTGTCGGCCTCGAGGCGCTGCTCGAGCATGCGCAGCTCGAGCTCGCGCTCGCGGGTGTCCTCGAGGTACTCGGGCGGCCGCAGGATGGCGTAGACGAACAGCCCGAAGGGTCCGAAGACGAGACCGGTGAGCACCGCGACCACGATCACGATGCGGTCGTCGATGCGGCGGCGGGCGTCCTTGTACACCCAGTAGGCGCACGAGAGCCAGACCACGACCAGGAAGAACCAGAACATGAGCACCAGGAAGTGCCACGTCGACGAGTGGAAGAAGTTCTTGATCGAGCCGAACGGATCGCTCGAATCGGAGGCGCCGACGAGACGGCTTAGCACGTGCTCTCCTTTCGCCAGTGACGGCTCGGGCCGCGGCCGTCGGCTGCAAAGGTCGTTTGCCCCTTCACGCGGGGTCGCCGACCGGTGAGTCGGCGGGCCGGTGATCGTCGACCCCACGACGCCCCCGCGCCGGTATCATACCTGAGCGCGCCGGCCATACCGAGAACCGCCCGCGCCGTCCTAGAGCACGTGGGTCACGACGTACGGACCGATGAGGTAGCCCACGAAGAAGGCGACGACCGCGGCGGCCGCCAGGAAGAGCAGCCAGAGGAGCAGTCGCACGATGAGGCTTGACGAGCCGCGGGCCATGGCCTGTGCCTCCTGGGGTCGGCAGATCGCGCGCTAGTATACTCCACCGCTCCCCGCCCCGCCGCCGGCGAGCAGGTCGGCGAGGTCGGCCAGAAGGTAGAGCGAGCCGGCGACCAGGATCGAGCCGGCGGGGCCCGCCAGGCCGCGAGCCAGCGCGACGGCGGCATGCGGGTCGCCCTCGATGCGGACCTCCGGCCCGCCGGCCGCCGGAGCGACCGCCCGCACGAGGCCGGCAAGCTTGCCGGCCGTCAGGCTGCGCGCCTCGCTGGCCTGTGTGCAGACCACCACGTCGACCAGCGGCAGCAGCCCCTGCAGCATCTCCTCGACGTCCTTGTCGGCCATGATGGCGAGCACACCGACGCGTGGCGCGCGGCGCTCGACGGTCTCGAGCGCCCCGGCGAGAGCCCGCACGCCGTCGGGGTTGTGGGCGCCGTCGGCCAGCAGCAGCGGCGCATGGCCCGCGACCTGCAAGCGGCCGGGAACGGCCGTGGCCGCCAAAGCGCGGCGGGCCGCGCCGGCGTCGAGGGAGCCGAGCAGCAAACGGCAGGCCGCCACGGCCAGTCCGGCGTTCACGGTCTGGTAGTCGGCCGGGGTCGGCACGGCCAGGCCGCTGAAGCGCTCGCTACCGACCCGGACGATGAAGTCGTCCGGCGCGCCGGTGACCGCGAGGTCGCGGCCGAGCAGCCAGGCGCGCGCGCCGGCGCGCGCGCAGGCCTGCTCGGCCACCGTCTCGAGGCCCTCGAGGGGCCCAAAGACGGCCGCTGCGCCCGGACCGATCACGGCCGCCTTCTCGGCGAAGATCAGCTCGCGCGTGTCGCCCAGCACCTCGGTGTGCTCGAGACCGATCGTGGTCAGGACGACGACCGGTGCGCCGAGCACGTTGGTGGCGTCGAGCCGGCCGCCCAGGCCGGCCTCGATGGCGGCCGCCTCGACGCCGGCCTCGGCCAGCGCCAGGAAGGCGGCCACGGTGAGCACTTCGAACTGCGTGACCGGACCGAGCTCGGCCGGCAGACGCGCGGCCTCGTCGCGAACGCGCTCGACGGTCGCGCCCAGGTGAGCCGCCGCCACCGGCCGGCCGGCCACCAGCACACGTTCCTCGAAGCCGGTGATGTGCGGCGAGAGATAGGCGCCGGCGCGCAGCCCGCTCGCACCCAGGATCGCGGCCGCGTAGCGCGTCGTCGACGACTTGCCGTTGGTACCGACCACGTGGATCGCGCGAAACGAGCGCTGCGGATCGCCGAGGCGGGCCAGCAGCGCGGCCACGCGCTCCAGGCCCGGACGCATGCCGAACACGGCCAGCGAGTGCAGGTAGTCCTGCCAGTCGTCGGCCCGCCCGTGGGCGCCGGGCACGGTCGCGCGCTCCCTAGGAGAGGCTGCGCAGGCGCGCGGCGAGCTCGTCGCGGTCGGCGCGATACCCGGCGAGCTTGGCGCGCTCCTTGTCGATCACGGCCTGCGGCGCGCGCTCGACGAAGCTGGTGTTGGCGAGCTTGGCCTCGCTGCGCGCGACCTCGGCCTCGAGCTTGGCCACCTGCGACCGCAGCCGCTCGCGCTCCTCGCCGCGATCGACGTCGGGCGCGGCGATCTCGAAGCGCCCGCCCGGCGCCAGCACGACGGTCTCGGCGCCGGGCTCGCGAGCGGCCCCGCCACTCTCGCCCTCGAGCCCGCCGCTCTTGCCGTCGACCCCGCCGCCGGCCGGAGCGAGCTCGATGCGCGCCAGGGCACGAAAGGCGTCGCCGAACGAGCCGTACAGCGTGTCCGCATCCCTGTCGTCGCCGTCGGCCACGAAGACGGCGCGCAGCACCTGCCCCGGGGCGACGCGCTGCTCGGCGCGGTAGATGCGCAGCGCCTGGACGGCGGCCTGCAGCCGCGCGAGGGCGGCCTCGTCGTCGGGGCGCGCGTCGCCGGCGCCGGTCACGGCGAAGGGCCTGTCGAGCAGCGGCGCCGCGCCGTAGTGCGTGGCGATCTCCTCGCTCACGAAGGGCAGGAACGGATGGGCCAGGCGCACGACGCCGTCGAGCACGAACATGGCGTGACCGGCGGCGGCGGCCCGCACCGCGGGATCGTCGCTGTAGAGGCGCGCCTTGACGAGCTCGAGGTACCAGTCGCAGACCTCGTCCCAGACGAAGTGGTACAGCTCGTCGACGGCCGCCGAGAAATCACAGGCCTCGAGTGCTTCGGACACCACGGTCGTGGCCCGCGCCAGCCGGCTCGTGATCCAGCGGTCGACGAGCTCGCCGTCGGAGCGTGCCGGAGCGGCTCCTTCGGCGGCCAGCAGCACCAGGCGGCCGGCGTTCCAGAGCTTGTTGGCGAAGTTGCGCCCCATGGCGATCTTCTCTTCGGAGAAGCGCACGTCCTGGCTGCTCGACATGAGCAGCAGCCCGAAGCGCGTGGCGTCGGCGCCGTACTTGTCGATCATCTCGACGGGATCGATGCCGGTGCCCAGCGACTTGCTCATGCGGCGTCCGTCGGGCGCCTGGATCACCGAGTGGATGTAGACCTCGCGGAACGGCACGTCGTCGACGAACTCGAGGCCCATCATGACCATGCGCGCGACCCAGAGGAAGATGATCTCGCGGGCCGTGCTGAGCAGGTTCGTCGGATAGAAGTAGGCGAGGTCGGCCGTCTCGTCGGGCCAGCCCCAGGTGGCGAAGGGCCACAGGGCGGAGCTGAACCACGTGTCGAGCACGTCGGTGTCGCGGCGCAGGCGGGCGCCGCCGCAGCGCGGGCAGCTCGTGGGCTCCTGCTCGGCGACGATCGTCTCGCTGCAGCCATCGCTCTCGCAGTACCAGACAGGAAGCTGGTGGCCCCACCAGAGCTGGCGCGAGATGCACCAGGGGCGCAGCTTCTCCATCCAGTCGACGTAGACACGGCCCCAGCGCTCGGGCCCGAAGCGCACGCGGCCGTCGCGCACCGCCTCGGTGGCCGGCGCCTTGAGCTCATCCATGCGCATGAACCACTGCAGCGAGATGAGCGGCTCGATGTGCGTGCCGCAGCGGTGACAGGTCGCCACGCTGTGGCTGTAGTCCTCGACCTTCTCGAGCACGCCGGCGGCCTGCAGGTCGGCGATCACGCGCTCGCGGGCCGTCTCGACGTCGAGCCCGGCGTACGGCCCACCCTCGGCGGTGATGCGGCCGTCGGGACCGATCGCCTGGATGGTCGGCAGCTTGTGATCGCGGCCGATGTCGAAGTCGGTCAGGTCGTGGGCCGGCGTGATCTTGAGGGCGCCGGTCCCGAAGGCAGGATCGACGCGCTCGTCGGCGATCACCGGCAGCTCGCGGCCCAGCAGGGGCAGCAGCGCGATGCGCCCGACGATGTCGCGGTAGCGTTCGTCGGCCGGGTTCACCGCCACCGCGGTGTCGCCCAGCATCGTCTCGGGCCGCGTCGTGGCGATGGTGATCGAGCCCCCGCCCGCGAGCGCGTAGCGCACGTGGTAGAGGTGGCCCGCCTCGTCGACGTACTCGACCTCGAGGTCGCTGATCGCCGTGCCGCAGCGCGGGCACCAGTTGACGATGTAGTGGTCCTTGTAGATGTAGCCCTTGGCGTGCAGGGCCACGAAGACCTTGACCACGGCCCGCACGTAGGCGGCGTCGAAGGTGAAGCGCTCGCGCTCGTAGTCGCAGGCGCACCCCAGGCGCTTCATCTGCTCGACGATGGTGCCGCCGTACTCCTCGCGCCAGGCCCAGACGAGCTTGACGAACTCGTCGCGGCCGACGTCTTCCTTGCTGCGGCCCTGGGCCCGCAGCTGCTTCTCGACCACGTTCTGGGTGGCGATGCCGGCGTGGTCGGTGCCCAGCAGCCAGCAGGCGTTGTCGCCGAGCATGCGGTGATAGCGGGTGAGGGCGTCCTGCACGGCGTCGTTCAAGGCATGGCCCATGTGCAGCTTGCCGGTGACATTGGGCGGCGGGATGACGATCGAGTAGGGCCGCCGCGCCGGGTCGGGCTCGGCGTGGAACAGGTGCCCGCCCAGCCAGCCCGCCATCAGGCGCTCTTCGACCGGCCCCGGCTCGAACCTGGTCGTGGCCTGCAGGTCTTTGGTCTCGTCGGTCATTGGTCTCGCCTGGTCGCTGGTCTGCCGTCGCCCGGTACGTGCCCGGCGGACACGCCGGGACAGTATACCCGGCCGCCCTCGTGCCTGACGACGCGGTCGGGCACGGGCCACGCCAGAGGGGGCGAGGGCGGCCCGCCGGCGGGCCGCCCTCGCCCCCTCATCGGTGGCGTCGCTTATTGAGCGGGTCTGCCTTACGCGGACTCCTCGCCGAGCTGCAGGGCCGTGTTGTCGGCCTCGGTCACGAGGGTCGGGTCGAGGCCCTTCTCGATGGTCTCCTTGGTGATCACGCACTTGCGCACATCGTGGCGCGAGGGCAGCTCGAACATGACGTTGAGCAGCGCCTCTTCGATGATCGTGCGCAGGCCGCGCGCGCCGGTCTGGCGCTCCTGGGCCTTCTCGGCGATCGACATGAGGGCGTCGTCGGCGAAGACGAGCTCGATCTCGTCCAAGCTGAAGAACTTCTGGTACTGGCGCACGAGCGCGTTCTTGGGCTCGGTCAGGATGCGCACGAGCGAGTCCTTGTCGAGGTAATGGACCGCCGAGACGACCGGCAGACGCCCCACGAACTCGGGGATCAGGCCGTAGCTCAGCAGGTCTTCGGGACGCACCTTGGAGAAGATGTTGCCCACGTCGCGCTGCTCGGCCGTGACGATGTCGGCCATGAAGCCCACACCCTGGCGACCGACGCGGTGCTCGATGATCTTTTCGAGGCCGGCGAAGGCCCCGCCGCAGATGAACAGCACGTTGGTCGTGTCGATCGTGAGGAACTCCTGGTGGGGGTGCTTGCGGCCGCCCTGCGGCGGCACGCTGGCCACGGTGCCCTCGAGGATCTTGAGCAGGGCCTGCTGCACGCCTTCGCCCGAGACGTCGCGGGTGATCGAAGGGTTGTCGGCCTTGCGCGCGATCTTGTCGACCTCGTCGATGTAGATGATGCCGGTCTCGGCCTTCTTGACGTCGAAATCGGCGGCCTGGATGAGCTTGAGCAGGATGTTCTCGACGTCTTCGCCGACGTAGCCGGCCTCGGTCAGCGCCGTGGCGTCGGCGATCGCGAAGGGCACGTTCAGGATGCGCGCGAGGGTCTGGGCGAGCAGCGTCTTGCCGCAGCCCGTCGGCCCCAGCAGCAGGATGTTCGACTTCTGCAGCTCGACCTCGCCGTCGGTCGCGCTCATCGCCTGGATACGCTTGTAGTGGTTGTAGACGGCGACCGAGAGGATGCGCTTGGCTTCGTCCTGGCCCACCACGTAGTCGTTCAGGATGTCGTTGATGTCGCGCGGCTTGGGCAGCGTGTCGAGGTCGAGGGTCGCCGGGACGGCGAGCTCCTCGTCGATGATCTCGTTGCAGAGATCGATGCACTCGTCACAGATGTACACGCCCGGGCCGGCGATGAGCTTCTTGACCTGGCGCTGCGACTTGCCGCAGAAGCTGCACAGCAGCTGGTCGTTGCTGTCG
>DATIYD010000506.1:0-2331 GCA_035517975.1 Thermoleophilia bacterium
GCGGCCGCCGCCATGCGCGGGGCGGGACTCGACGCCCGGTTCGTCGGGGCCACCTCGCCGGCCGCGCTGGAGCGGGCGCGCCAGGGCTGCTCCGGCAAGGAGTGCCTGCCCTACCAGCTCATCTGGGGCACGCTGGCCGACTACCTGAGCCGCGCCGGCGACACCATCGGCCCCGATGGCTGCGTGTTCGTCAGCATCGGCCGCGGCTTTCAGGCCTGCCGCGCCAACCTGTTCCCGGTCGCGCAGCAGATCCAGCTCGAACGGCTCGGCTACGAAGGCACGGTCGAGGTCGCCGATTTCAGCCTGCTCTTCGAGGACTGGTCGCTGACCTCGGCGGTCTGGGTAGGCGCGGTCGCCGCCGACCTGCTCGCCATGATGCGCTTCTACCACTACGCCACCGAGCGCGCTCGTGGCGACTCGGACGCCGTCTACCATGCCTACGCCGATCGTCTCGAGGCGCTCCTGGCCGCGCCCCGGCTCACCGGCCGCATCAAGGGCTTGAGCGACGCTCGCGCCCTGCTCTCGCGCTGCGAGACGCTGCTCGACGAGGCGGCGAGGAGCTTCGCCGCCCTGCCTGCCGGGGCCGCCGGCGTCGAGCCCCGCACCGTCTTTCTGTGCGGCGACATCTACCTGCGGGTCGACGAGTGGGGCAACGACGACCTGCAGCGCAAGCTCGCCGATCAGGGCCTGCGCGTCATCTGCGAGCCCTTCGGCGAGATCTTCGAGCTGCTCGCCCTGCACGACGCGCGTGAGCGCGGCTTCACGACGCGGGCCGGCTCCAAGCGCCTGGCGACCCTCAAGTTCATGCGCTACGTGGTCAAGCGCCTGCTCGGCGTCACGCGCCGCCACGAGCCGTGGGTCTTCTGGCACGACGTCGGCGACATCTGGAAGGCCAGCGAGCGGCTGTTCGACGGTTATCCGTTCGGCGAGTCGATCCCCACGATCGGCGCGACGCTGCTCACCTGGGCGCGCGAGCCGATCGACGGCGTCGTCGTCGTGTCGCCGCGCGGCTGCGGTCCGGCTCTCGTGAGCGAGGCCCAGTTGCGCCGCGGCGCCGACCTGCCGCTGCTCTTCGTCTACAACGACGGCGACCCCATCGACGAGTCGCGCCTCGCCGGTTTCGCCTGGCGCCTGCGCGACCGGGGGGTGCGGCGCTTGCCCGTCGCGACCTGAGCGGCTGGTCGGCCGTGGCGGCGCAGCAGACGACGGGCAAGGTCGTCACCGTGCTCGGTCCGGTCGCGCCCGCGGCGCTGGGCCTCTGCCTGCCGCACGAGCACCTCGTCAGCGCCCTCGGCTCCGGCCTCTCGGGCTGGCCCGGCGCGGTGCCGCTCGAGCTCCTGAGCGACGAGCCGGTCGGCCCCGGGAATCTGGCCAGCGTGCGCCGCGAACCGCTTGCCTACCGCGACAACCTGCGTCTCGACGACCTCGACCAGATGGCGGCCGAGCTCTCCCTGTTCGCCGCGGCCGGCGGCGGCGCGCTGGTCGACCAGACACCCGACGAGCTCGGCCGTGACCATCCCGCGCTCGTCCGGCTCTCGCGCGGAAGCGGCCTGCACGTGGTGGCCGGTTGTGGGCACTACGTTGCCGAGGTCCTGCCCGAGCGCGTCGCCGCGACGCGCGTGTCCGACCTGGCCGACGAGCTCGTCGCCGACCTGCGCGGCGCCGGCCGCGACGGCGTGCCCTGCGGCCTGATCGGCGAGATCGGGGTCTCGTCGGGGCGCATCGCGCCCGTCGAGCTGCGGGTGCTGCAGGCCGTCGCGCTCGCGCAGCGGCGCACGGGGGCGCCGGTCGCGCTGCACTCGATGGCGCCAGGGCACATGGGCCTCGAGGCCCTGCTCGTCCTGAAGGAGCACGGCGTCACGCCGGCCAAGGTCGCCGTCTGCCATCTCGACTCGCCGCTCGACCACGGCGCGCCGATCGATCTCGACTTCTGCCGCGAGATCGCCGGTGAGGGCGCCATGATCGAGCTCGACGGCTTCGGGTGTGACGCGCGCGCGCACGCGGCGCCGCCGGCTGCCGACCTGCGGCGCGTCGAGGCCGCGGCACGGCTCTGGGCCGAGGGTCTCGGCGACCGGCTGCTGCTCTCCCACGACGTCGCCATGAAGAGCCAGCTGAGCACTCACGGTGGCGCCGGGTACGCTCACCTGCCGCGCACCATGCCGCCCTGCTTCGCGCGGCGCGGCATCGACGCCGCGGCGCTGCGCCGCATCATGGTCGACAACCCGGCGCGCTGGCTCGCCTGGGAGGCGCCGGCCGAGGCCTAGACCGTCGACAGACTGCGGCTTAGTCAGCAGCGAGGAGGATGGTGGCGCCCGACGGGGCGCGCAGCCG
>DATIYD010000507.1:0-4329 GCA_035517975.1 Thermoleophilia bacterium
GAGCTCGGTGGGACCGAGCTCGCCCGCCGCGCTCACGTGGGTGATGGCGGCCAGTTCCGGCTGGCTCACGCCGAGACGACGCGCGAGGGCGACGTGGAGACCGGAGAGCGCCATGTCGAGACGGCGCGTGGCGGCGCCGATCTCGGCAGGGCTGCGATCAGTCGATCCCATGGCGGACTCCTCAGGCTCTCGGAAACGCGGCGGCCGGGGCCGGCACACCCCGTGGTCCGCCGACATATAACTCAATGATTAAACTACTCATTTCATGGTGATGATACCCCCACGAGGCCGATCCAGACCTCCCGGAGGGACGCCGTGAAGGCAAGGCAGACCAGCGACCGCAGCATCGCCGTCGAGCGGCTCACCCGCCGGTTTGGCGATCTCGTGGCGGTCGACGGGGTCGACCTGCAGGTCGCCTCGGGCGAGATCTTCGGGTTCCTCGGCCCCAACGGAGCCGGCAAGTCGACGCTGGTGAAGATGCTGGCGACCATCCTGGCCCCCACGTCGGGGCGCGCCACCGTGGCCGGGCTCGACGTGCGACGAGAGCAGGGCGAGGTCCGCCGGGCGATCGGTGTCGCGTTGCAGGAGGTCGGCCTCGACCCGCTCATGACGGCCCGGGAGCTGATCGTCCTGCAGGCGCAGCTCTTCGGCGCCGCGACCGGCGCCGCGCGCGAGACGGCCGAGCGCCTGATCGCGACGGTCGGCCTGGCAGACGTCGACCCGAAGAAGCGCGTCGGCGACTACTCCGGAGGCATGAAGCGGCGGCTCGACCTGGCCCTCGCGCTCGCCCACGATCCGCAGGTGCTGTTCCTCGACGAACCTACGACCGGACTCGACCCGGCGAGCCGCATGGACGTGTGGGACGAAGTGAGGCGCCTGAACGCGGAGCAGGGCATGACGATCTTTCTGACCACCCAGTACCTCGAAGAGGCCGACAAGCTGGCCGAGCGGGTCGCGATCATCGACCATGGCCGACTCGTGGCCACCGGCACGCCGGCCGAGCTCAAGCACGGCCTCGGCGAAGAGGTCGTCGAGCTCGCCTTCGAGACGCCGCACGACGCCGAGCGAGCGGCCGGCGTCCTGGCCGGCGCGGCCCCTCAGTGCCGGCCCGGCGACGGCGGCCTGCGCTGCTACTTTCCCGTCGCGGCCCACGAGGTGCCGGGCATCGTGCGCGCCCTCGACCAGGCGTCGATCCCCCTGCGGGGGCTGACCATCGACAAACCCACCCTCGACGACGTCTTCCTGCGGGCCACGGGCGAGAGCCTGCGCGCTCGCCAGGACACCGACGCGGGCGGGCCGCAGCCCGAGGCAGGCGGGCCGCAGTCCGAGGCCGGCGACCCGCGACCCGAGACGGTGAAGACGTGAACGACTTCGTCATCCTGATCGCGCGTTCGCTGCGCACCTCGCTGCGCCAGCCGGCCGCCATCATCCCCGGCTTTGCCATCAGCGTGTTCTTCCTGTTCGTCTACAACGCCGGTCTGTCGTCGGTCGCCGGCCTGCCCGGGTTCCGGGGCAGCTACCTGGCCTTCATCCTGCCGGTCGCCATCGTCTCGGCGGCCATCGGCGGCGCCACCCTCGCCGGCGAGGCGCTCATCCGCGACATCTCCTCGGGCTATTTCACCAAGCTTCTGCTCACGCCGACGAGCCGCCTGGCACTGATCTGGGGGCCTATCGTGGCCGGCGGCATGATGCTCGTCGCGCAGGTCGCCGTGATCGTCCTGCTCGCGCTCGTCATGGGCCTGGGCAGCGCCACCGGCCCGGCCGGCCTGCTGGTCGTGCTGGCCTTCGCGTTCCTCTGGGGGATGGCCTTCTCGGGATTCGCCGTGTTCGTCGCGCTGCGCACCAAGAACGGAGCGGCCACGCAGGCGGCCACGCTGATCTTCTTTCCGCTGATCTTCCTCTCGGCCACCTTCGTGCCCAAGCAGTACATCACCTCGAGCTGGCTCAAGGTGGCCGCCGACATCAACCCGACGACCTACGTCTTCAACGCCATGCGCTCGGTCCTGATCGACGGCTGGCAGGCACGACCGCTGCTCGTCGGGCTGGCCGTGGTCCTGGCCTTCGCCAGCGTGACCGGCGCGCTCGCCCTCTGGCAGGCGCGCAAGGCGACGCAGCTCAGGTAGCGCCCGCCGCGGCGCGACGGTCGCGGCCCGAGGGCTCCTAGGGCATGAAGACCGGCATGCTGCCCGCGCCGAGGTCGACCGCCGCCGGCAGCGACAGCGTCGTCGGATCGATCGTCCAGAGCTCGGCCACGTCGTTCGCGGCGCTCAGAGCGCGCACGCTGTAGGCGAGCGTGGCGTCGTTCGACGACCAGGCAAAGCCGGTGACCGCGACCTTCGACAGCTTCGCGGAGGCGCGCACACGGTTGGTCACCGGGTTGTAGACGAGCAGCCGCGTGGTGTCGGTGTTGTCGGCGAGCGGCATGGTCCAGAAGGCGACGCGGTTGCCGTGGTTGCTCCAGGCGGTCGCCTCGGTCCCGGCGAGCGCCGTCTTGAACGTCCGCAGCGGGTGGCCGGTCGTCGACGAGCGCACCATGTAGCTCACCGAGATGTCGGAGCCGGTGGTCGAGGTGATCAGGTAGGAGCCGCCGTGCGAGAGTCGCGGATCGTTGAAACGGCGGATGTCGATGTCGTTGGGGTATTTCGCCGAGCCGATCAGGTGCGGCGCGGTCCCGGCGGTGAGCTTGAGCCGGTACAGCCGCTCGGTCACCCAGCGCAGGGGTGAGCCGCCCGAGATGCGCCCGCCGTCGCTGAACCGCACGTACACGAGGAGCGTCCCCTTGGGCGCGACCGACGGCTCAGTGCCGGCCAGCCCGCGGAACCGGGCCGAGCTGCCGGTCACGGTGTTGAGCACGTAGAGCCGGTCGGCAAACGGATAGAAGGCGAGGCCCGCCGTCGTCTTGCCCGCGACCAGCAGCTTCGTCGACGTCAGCCAGGTGAACGAGTCGACGACCTTCACGCCGCGCGCGGCGAGCGAGCGGCTCGCCAGCGTATTCGTCTGGGAGTCGTAGACGTACACCTTCGGCCCTGTGGTCGTCGGCAGATACGCCAGGCGCCGGCCGTCGGGCGCCTGGGCGACGCGCGCGGGACGGAACGGCAGGGTGACGAGCTGGGCCGCCGCCTTGCTGACCGGATCGACGAGCCACAGCGAGTCCTGGCCGGCGCTGCGGCGCACGGCGACGACGCTGCCGGAGACCGGGATGACGATGCCCCGCGTGGTGGCGCTCGTCTGGGCGCCGGCCGTCGCGGCGCTTGCCCCGGCCGTCGCGGCCCACAGCAGCAGGACGACGGTGACGGCAAGCGCCGCGGCGGCCAGCGCCGCGGCGGCCACCGCGAGGGCGCTTCGGCTCACCTTTGATCCAACGAGACTGCCCATGACTGCCTCCCTCGAGATCGGACCTGGCGGCGACCGCCATCGGCCCAGCGACCATGCCGGTCGAGGCGGAGATTCCCCAAAAGGCGACGCGGTGAGCGTTGGCATGGGACGGACTCGAGCCACTCGTGGCGGCTGCTCCCTGGGCCGAGCCGGGCATCGCCGGAACGGGTTTCCCCGGGCCGAATCGGGCGTTGCCGGAACTGTTTGCGGAGCGGGTCACCGTGCCGGCGCGAACGACCGTCGATCCGGCGCGGGGAGCATCGCTCATCTCAGTGCAGCGGCCCGCGCACGAAGACGTCCTGGACGTTGTTGGTGTCGTTGGCCACCAGGTTGGGGGCGTCGGATAGGAAGCCCACGTAGCGGCCGTCGGCCGAGATGCCCGGCAGCACGCTGTCGCCGGCCCCCTGGACGCCGGCCGAGCTCACGCTCTCCAGCACCGTCCGGTGCTTGGTCCGGTCGCGCAGATAGATATCGTAGGCGGTGTTGCCGTCGCTGCCGACCAGGATGGCTATCGAGTCGAAGGCCACCCAGCGGCCATTGGCCGAGATCGTCGGCTGCGCGCTGTCGCCCTCTCCCCGCGCCCCGCTCGAGTCCAGGCTCACCAGCGAGGTCTTGTGGGTCTTGCGGTCGCGCACGACGACCTGAGCGTAGTGGCCGATGCCCCTACCCTGCAGGTTCGTGGCGTCTGTGGAGAAGGTCACCCAGCGGCCGTTGGCCGAGATCGAGGGCGAGTAGCTGTCGGCGTTCCCCCGGACCCCGGCCGAGTTGACGGAGAGGATCGACGTCTTGTGGGTCTTGCGGTCGCGCAGAAAGACGTCGCTCGCGCCGTTGACGTCATGCGGGACGAGGTTGGTGGCGGTCGAGTCGAACGCCACGTAGCGGCCGTTGGCCGAGATCGCGGGCTGGTAACTGTCGCCGTTGCCCTGGACGCCGCCCGGGCCGACGCTCACCAGG
>DATIYD010000508.1:0-2093 GCA_035517975.1 Thermoleophilia bacterium
ACCGGGGGACTCGCCGATCGTGGGTGCACGACGGAACCGCCGGAGACGTTGCCGGCGCCGCTGCCGTTGCCGGCGCCCGTGCCGGAGCCGTTCCCCGTCTGGACACCGCTCTGCGACGCGTCGTTGCCGGCCGGGGCGGCGCCGCTGCTCGTACCGGAGCTGGTTTTGGGCGACGGCTTGTGCGCCGCCTTGTGCGAGGGCTTGGGCTTGGTGTAGACGCCGTAGCCGAGGGTGATGTCGTCGATTGTCACTGGGGTGGCCATCACGACGGCGGGCGCCGTGATCCTGATCTGGTAGGCGATGGTCGTGCCGTTCGTGCCGTCGGGCAGCGCGAGCGTGAAGGTCCCGTCCGCCGCCAGGCCTGTCTCGGGGAACCCGGCGAGCTGCCACAGGAGCTCACCGCCCGTCAGGCGACTGTCGACGTTGTAGTAGAGGGCGATGCTCACATCGCGGATGGCCCCCAGCTCGAGCGTCCCGCCGATGGTGTCGAAGTCCTTGCGCGTGGCGGGAAGGCCTGACGGCAGGAGAAGGTCGAGCGCCCCGCTCGAGGCCACTGCCGTCACCTGCGAGTCGCCGGACAGGCCGGACAGGTCGGCAGCGCTGAGTTGGAAGGCAAGACTCTGGTCGGCGTCGCCGATGACGCTCATGCCGGGGCCGAGCGGGGGCACGAACGAGAACGGCGTACCCACCACGCCCTGGCTGGAGAGCGACGTCGGCGTCTGCGCGGCGGCGACGGGAGCCAAGGCTCCCAGCGCCGCCGCGACGAGGAGCGCCGGGACCAGGACGAAGAACAGGCGACGCCCGGAAGCATCACGCCGGCCGGGCTCGCGCCGTGACTCGACCACCTCTTCGTGCGGTGGCCGGCGCCGGATCGGCACGGGCCGCGGCGGCGTGACGCGTGACGCCATCATGACGCTACGGTACCCAGTCTGCTCGAGACGTGTCCAGCGACCCCCGTCGCCGCGTGCTAGACCCGGGCGACGTCGGCTTCGACGGGCTCCAGCTCCTCAGGCGCCTCGGCCGGCGCGGCGGCATCCTCGACCGGCTCGACCGAGAGATGCGGCAGGTGCCGGTCGAGGACGCCGGGCAGCCACCAGTTGCGCCGGCCGAACAGGTGCATGAGGCTCGGCACGAGCACGGTGCGGATGACGACGGCGTCGAGGAACACGGCCGCGGCAAGCCCGATGCCGAACTCGGCGATGATGCGCTGCCCGCCCAGCACGAAGGCCAGGAAGACGCAGATCATGATGGCGGCGGCGGCGCTGATGACCCGGCCGGTGGTCGCCTGTCCGACCGTGATGGCGTGCTCGTTGTCGCCGGTGTGGACCCATTCCTCGTGCATGCGGCTCACCAGGAAGACCTGATAATCCATGGACAGGCCGAACAGGATGGCCAGCATCATCACGGGCAGGAACGCCTCGATGGGGCCCGGCTTGCCCAGGCCGAGCAGCTTCGCTCCCCAGCCCCACTGGAAGAACACGACGAGCACCCCGAACGAGGCGCCGGCGGCCAGCAGGTTCATGCACGCGGCGGTGGCCGGCACGACCAGGCTGCGGAACGCCACGAGCAGGAGCAGGAACCCGAGGCCGATGATGACGGCGATGAACAGCGGCAGCTTGCCGGCGATGACAGTGGCGAAGTCGTCGAAGATCGCCGTGCCGCCGCCGACGTAGACGCGCAGCGTGGTGCCGTGCTCGAACGGCGGGATGACGTCGCTGCGCAGACGCTGGATGAGCTGCGAGGTCTTCGCATCCTGCGGCGCGGTGGTGGGAAACGCCTCGACGATCGCGACCTTGGCGCCCGGCCTGCTGGGAAACGGCACGACCGCGGCGATGCCCGGCTGCTTGACGAGCGCGCCCTCGAGGCGCTGCAGGGCGGCCTGGTCGGCGGTCGAGCCAGTCTGGGCCACCAGCATGAGCGGTCCGTTGAAGCCGGGGCCGAAGCCGGCGGCGAGCATGTCGTAGGCCTTGCGGGTGGTCGTGCCGGCGGGGTCGTTGCCGGCGTCGGAGAGGCCCTGTCGCAGTGCGAAGAAGGGGACGGCGAGGGTCACCATGACCGCGACCGCGCACAGCATGAGCACGAGCGGCCGGCGC
>DATIYD010000509.1:0-3765 GCA_035517975.1 Thermoleophilia bacterium
GATGTCGTTGGTCTTGGTCGCGACCTCGCGCACGAGCTGGGCGCCCTGGTTTTCGAAGACGTCCTCGAGCTCGATCTCACGGGCGATGGTCACGCCGTCGTTGGTAATGGTGGGAGCGCCGAACTTCTTGTCGAGCACGACATAACGGCCCTTGGGGCCGAGGGTGATCTTGACGGCGTCGGCGAGCGCGTTGACACCGCGCTCCAGCGCGCGACGCGCCTCGTCCTGATACTTGAGTTCCTTAGCCACGCTTCCTCAGCCTCCTCTCTAGTTGACCGTGGCCAGGATCTCGCTCACCCGCAGGATGAGAAGCTCCTCGCCGTCGCTCGTTTTGTACTCGGTGCCCGAGTACTTGCCGTAGATGACCTTCTCGCCGACCTTGACATCCATCGGGATGCGCTTCGTGCCGGCCTCGTCCCACTTGCCGTCGCCCACGGCTACGACCTCGCCGAGCATGGGCTTCTCTTTGGCCGTGTCGGGAAGCACGATGCCGCTGGCCGTCTTCTCTTCACCTGTGACCGCCTTGATGATCACGCGGTCCTCGAGCGGCTTCAGCTTCATACAGCCCTCCTTCTCTGTCGGAATCTGGCACTCCCCTGATGAGAGTGCTAAGGCTTCGGGGTCGTTATGGTATGGCCCGATCCCGCGCTTGTCAAACGATGGCCCGAAGCGCGCCGCGACGCCCCGTTCGAGTATCGTTGATTCCCAGTCTGAGCAGGTATTTTCGTCTTCGTCCGTGGCGAGCGCGAAGGTCTGTCACCCAGCGCCCGCGAGCGCCGGTCGCGATAGGATGATCGCCGTGAGAGTGCTCCTGCAACGCGTCGAGCAGGCGAGCGTGACCGTGGAGGGCCGCGACGTGGCCGCCGTCGGTCCCGGCTTTCTCGCCCTCGTGGGGGTCGGCCCCGGCGACTCGCCGGCGACGGCGGCCTGGCTGGCGGCCAAGGTCGCGGCCCTGCGCGTGTTCGACGACGGCGAGGGCCATATGAACCTCTCGCTTCGCGACACCGGCGGCGAGGTGCTCGCCGTCTCGCAGTTCACGCTCTACGCCGACACCCGCAAGGGCAACCGGCCGGGCTTCAGCGGCGCGGCTCCGCCGGCCCAGGCCGAGGAGCTGTACGAGGCCTTCGTGGCGGCGCTGCGCGCCGCCGGCCTGCCGGTCGCGACCGGCGTCTTCGGCGCCCACATGCGGGTCGCCCTCGTCAACGACGGGCCAGTCACGATCCTGCTCGAGGCCTGAAGGCCGCGGCAACGAGAAGGGCGGGGGCGCGAGCGGCATGCCGAGCTGCTCGCGGCCGACCGGCTCGGTCTCGGCCTTGAGGGCCAGACCGGCGAACACCGCCGAGAGCACGGCCAGGACGACCGGCGCGGCCCAGACGCGGACGTTGGTCATGCGGAAGTTGGTGTGCTTGTAGATCAGGCACAGGGCGACCACGACGGCGGCCGCGACCACAATGCCGCCGATCGCCCGGCTGCGCTGCACCACCAGGCCGCCGACGATCATGACCACGCCGAGGCCGGCCAGCAGCCGCTGGGCGCTGATCGCGACGCCGGCGATCTTCCAGACGCCGCCCACTGCCCACGGATGACTGCCGTGGATGTAGAAGGCCAGCGCGATGGCCACGATCCCGGCGATGACGGCCAGCGTGGTCGCCAGGGTGCGGTAGAGGCCGAAGTGCGCTTGCCTCGCCTCGGCCGAGACCGCCGGCATGCCGACCGAGCCCTCGAGGGCGTCGTCGGCGGTGCCGCGATAGAAGCGCTTCACGAGCAGGTAGGCGATCGGGCCGCTGACCACGCCGACCAGGCCGCCGACCAGGTAGTCGCTGCCGTTGGTGAACAGGGCGTAGACCGCGATGGCGATGGGCGGGCACACCCACGCCGCGAGCGCCCACGTGGGGATCGGCACGCGGTAGGGCCGCGGCAAACCGGGCTCGCGCACGCGCAGCACGATGGCCGCGATGAAGATCGGGATGTAGCTGAACATGAGCAGGAACACGTCGATCACGATCAGCGTGGTGAAGCTGCCCTTCACCAGGAGGGCGTCGACGATGCCCATGATGAGGATGGCGATCCAGGGCGTGCCCCAGCGCTTGTGCGCCTTGCCCATGAAGCGCGGGTAGAGGCGGTCGCGCGAGAGCTGGTACGAGGGCCGCGAACCGGTGGCCAGATAGCCGGTGTACAGGCCGAGGTTGCTGGCGATGGCCGAGGCCAGCATGAGCCACATCAGGAAGCTGCCGCCGACGATCGAGGCGGCCTTCACAAAGTCGACGGCCGCGCCGCCGCCGCTCGCGTCGGAGACCATGTTGATCCAGTTGCCCGCGCCGGCCGCCCGGATGCCGGCCATGGTGGTCAGGGCGTAGGTGGCGATGACGATCGGCACGGCGATCAGGATGGCCCGCGGGATGACGCGCTGCGGGTTCTCGACCTCGGCCGCTACCGTCGACATCGACTCGTAACCCGAGTACATCCACATCATGATGGCGAGGCCGAGGTTGGTGGCCGAGAACACGGTCTCGCCCGGCGGCAAGAACGGCGACACGGGGTTGCCCGTGCCCCTCGCGAACGCCCAGACCGTGAAGAGCACGAAGGGGATCATGACTACGGCCTGCACGATGATCAGAGCCTTGCCGGTCAGGTCGAGGCCACGGATGTTGATGAAGGTGAAAAAGGCGACGAGGCCGATGCCGAACAGCCAGCGCCAGTTGTCGCTGAACTGCCACTTGCTCTGGATGTAGCCGAGCGCGAGCGTGATGTAGACGGCGGAGTCGACGTAGAGCGACAGGGTCCACCACCAGCTCGTCTGGAAGCCCCAGTACTCGCCCAGGCCACGCCGGCACCAGCGCCCGAAGCCCCCCTCCTCGGGGATCGCCGAACCGAGCTCCGAGGCGATGAACGCCATCGGCACGCTCCAGACGAACGGCAGCAGGCAGATCATGAGGATGGTGAAGCCCGGCCCCGAGGACGACACCACGTCCTCCATGCCGAACGAGCCCGAGCACACCAGCGTGAAGACGACGACCACGACCGTGAACAGCCGCATTCGCACGCGTTTGAGGGCGGGATCGGTGAAGAACGAGCCCGCCTGGGCCATGCGACCTACTTCGGACATGCTTCCCCCCTGCCTAGCACTTCCGAGAAGCGGCTTCGCGCCCCCCAGCCAGCCGCCGCGCCGAACCCCCTTCGACCCGCGGTCGGGACAGTGTACAAAGTGCGGCGCCCTACGGGAAGAGCGCATAGGACGAGGGCGCAAGAGGGCGAGGCCGCGCCCGAGAAGGACCGACAAGGGGGCGTGGCCGCCCGCGAGGCTTCAGGCGAGCTGCCGGCGCAGGTCGGGGGCGAGCTGCCAGAGGTCGATGCCGAGCTTCTCGTTCTCGCGGTAGTCGATCGGCACCTCGACGATCGCGGGACCCCTCGCGGCGAAAGCCCGGCGCAGCGTCGGCTTGAGCTCGCCGGCGCGCTCCACCCGGAAACCCTCGAGGCCGAACGCGCGCGCCAGGGCGACGAAGTCGGGGTTGCCGAAGCGCGTGCCGGTGACGTGCCCGAACTGGCGGCGCTGGTGCATCTCGATCAGCCCGTAGCTGCCGTCGCTCCACACCAGCACGACGAGCGGGTTGCCGAGCCGCCTGGCCGTCTCGAGCTCGCCGACGTTCATGAGAAAGCCGCCGTCGCCGACGATGGCCGCCACCTTGCGGGCGCCGCGCACGGTGAGGGCGGCGGCGATGGCGGCCGGCAGGCCGAAGCCCATCGCCGCGAAGCCGTTGGAGAGCA
>DATIYD010000510.1:0-2356 GCA_035517975.1 Thermoleophilia bacterium
GCCCTACATGCGCGCCGTGCGGGCGTCCGCCAGGCCGGCCCGCAGGCGCTCGACGACCCCGAGCCGCAGCCCGAGCAGGTCGGCGATGTGGCACTTGGCCTCGAGCGGGCTCGGGTCGGCGTAGTAGCTCGCTTCAGTCTCGAAGACGCGGCCCAGGCGTAGCTCGCCGCGCAGCTCCTGCATGGCCGTGTTGTCGGACAGGTCGCGTGGCGTCACGCCCAGCCTGTCGGCCACGTACCTCTTGGCCTGGGTGATCCTCATGCCCTTCGCCATCTGCATCCGCGCCACCAGATCTCCGGCGGCGCGCAGTCCGTTCATGCCGGAGGCGCACGAGTGAGCGACGTCCATGCCGAAGGAGTCGCCCGTGCCCGCCTACAAGCCGTCGAGACGAAGCACATCGACGCAGGCGCGCGAGACCCGCGACACGGCGTCGATCGGCGCGAAGGCGTTCATCGGCACGCCCCCCACGCCCATGCCGACGTTCATGTGGATCGGGATCTCGGCGGCCGCCATGCAGGGCTTGACGAAGGTCAGGGCACGGGCCGTGTTCCAGGCCGTCGATCTGCTCGCGTTGCTGTTCACGGCCGGTCCGAACACGGTGGCGCCCGCCTCTTGCACGACGCTGAGCTGGCCGGCCGGCTTGAGCCCGGCCAGGCGGGTGCCGTGGAACTCGAGCCGGCCGTGCGTGCCCAGCACGATCTCCGAGGCCATGCCGACCATGATGCCCATGTCGGGATGCCGCGCCCGCAGCGTCTCGACCGCCAGCAGGGCGGCCAGCAGGTCGGCGTCGCCGGCGGCGCCGGCGGTGTCGAAGTTGAGACCGTCGGCGCCGGCGTCCCAGAGCGCCTCGCCGACGTAGACCATGTCGTCGACGGCCAGCTCGACCGCGGCTTCCTGGGCGGCGCGGGCCTCGTCGATCTTGAGCGCCGGCAGAAGCTGCGCCCAGTTGCCGCACGGACCGTCGGGCTCGGAGTAGCGCCCCAGGTCGGGCTGGGCGCCGTAGTGCACCGGCACGGTGAGCCGCTCCTGGGCCTCCTTCATGTACTGCTGCTCGAAGGGCACGACCGTCTTCACGGCCTTGAACGAGTAGTCGATGTGGAAGAGCTCCACGGTGTCGTGGGCGAGCACCTGCTCGTAGGCGTAGAGGGCGTCGACGCGGCTGCCGAGCTGCGGCGTGCCGGTGCCGTCCTTGGACAGGACGACCTCGTCGCCGATGTCCACGGCGGTGAAGCGCGCCGGCGAGGCGAAGATGTCGAGCAGATGGTCGAGCTCGTCGGCCTCGAGCGGCGGCAGCTTGGCCCGGCTCGCTGCCGCCTGCGTGCCGTCTTCGAGGTCGGTCCGGATGGCGCTGCGCGTCGTGTCGAACAGCGTTCCGTCGCCCATGCGGGCCGGCACCTGTGGTTCCACCAGCGTCACCCCCCGGTCTCGCTGCGGCGCCGGTACCGGCCCCCTCCCAGGAGGCCCGAGCGCTCACGCGAACGCGGGGGCGACTCGTCACCGACTCGTGCAGGCGCCCGCGATGCTACCGCAGAGGCGAGTGGAGCGACAAGCGCCGCCGAGCCGGAGCGGCGGCGAGCAGAAGGTGTGTCAGAGGCGCAGCGACCGGCAGACGGTGAACGGGGGCTCGCGGGCGGGCAGAGTCCACGTATCGTGTCAATCGCCCTCAGGGAGGTCTCCGTGCATCATCTGCGCCAACATAGCCGCGTAGCCCTCGTGGTCGCCCTTGCGGCACTCACCCTGTTCCTCGCCGTGCCGGCGAGCGCGTCGGCTGCCGCGACCCGGCTGGGGAAGGGCCAGGCTTCGGTCACCCTGGATCCGTTCTTCGGCGCCTTCTTCGTCGAGGACGGGTTCCCCTTCTACCCCGTCGCACCGGCGATCTTCAGGTTCAGCATCGCCACGACGCCCAAAGTGATCGTGCCGATCACCGGCGGCACCTGGAACAAGGGGTTCTCGCGCGGCCAGTTCCTGCTCAAGGGAGGGGTCGACTACATCCACTACACCAACGGCCCGCTCACCCTGCGCCAGCTCGCCGAAACCGGCTGGCACGCAAACGTCAACACCACGACGCCGGGCTGGACCGCGTCGAGCAACGGCACGCGCATCATCTACCTCGATGAGGACCTGACGAACGCGCATATCACGTTTCCGAAGATCGGCGGCCACAAGTACGTGAGGGTGAGTAACGTCGCCCTGACCTACGACATCGCGTTCATCACCGCCTTCGTCAATGAGTTCATCATGAACCCCGGGGTGACGGTCCCCTTCGGTACCGCGACACTGCAAGCGCGGCTGAAGTAGCCCAGGCGGGCGACGGCTCGGCTGAAGTGACCGGGGCGGGGGGGGGGGGGGGGGGGGG
>DATIYD010000511.1:0-5884 GCA_035517975.1 Thermoleophilia bacterium
ACCAGGGACCTGCGCGACCTCACCGACGCTCGCGTCGCCATCGAGTCGCTGCGGCGCCTGATCGAGGTCGTCGAGGGCGAAGGCGACCCCGAGTCCGCCACCCTGCGATCGACGCTGGCCCAGATGCAGCTCAACTTCGCACGGGCGAGCGCCGAGTCGCGCACCGCGACAGCCGAGCCGGGCGGCGCGGCAGGTGCACCGCCGAGGCCGGCCGGGCCGGCAAGCGCACCCGCGGAGCAGGCCGCGCCTGCTGCCGGCGCGCCGGCAGCGGCAGGTGAGCCTTCCGAGGCTGAGCCTCGACCTGGAGTCGAGACTGAGAGCGAGGCTCAAAAGGCTCCGGCGGCCAAGACCACGACTGCCGCGACGGCCGCGCCCAAGCCGGCACCCAAGAAGCCGGCGCCGAAAAAGGCAGCGCCCAAGAAGCCGGCGGCGAAGAAGGCGACACCCAGGTCGGCGTCCGAGAAGGCGCCGCCGAAGAAGGCCGCCTCGCCGCCGAAGAGGGCGCCGCGCAAGAAGCCGTCGGGCGGCGCTTAGCCGTCGATCGACTCCGTCGTCGACGCTCAGGAAGGCCTAACGACATGGAGCCCCTGGTGAGCCGTCGCGCGGCGCGTCGCGCGGCGCGAAGCCGGGCGCCTAGCGCTGGGGTCGGTCGCCGGGCTGCCGCGGGGACGCCGTGAGCGCGCCGTAGAGCTCGGGGCGCCGGTCGGTGAGGCCGGCGTGACTGTCGGCCCGGCCGGCGCGGACCTCGTCGACGATGCGCGGCCGCAGTTCGGCTGTGATCATCTCGGCGCGGTCGCCGGCGTCGGCGATCAGCTCGCCGGCGGGGTCGACGATGCGGCTGTGCCCGGCGAACTCGGTGGGGCCGCTCTGGCCGGCGTGACCGGCAGCCGCGAGGTAGCAGCCGTTCTCGATGGCGCGCGCGACGGTGGCGATCTGCCAGATGCGCATGCGGGCCCGGCCGAACGCCGACGGCGCGATCAACAGGCGCGCGCCCGACAGGGCGAGGGCCCGCGAGACTTCGGGAAACGAGAGCTCGTAGCAGACGAGCACGCCGCACTGCCAGCCGGCGATCTCGCCGGTCCAGAGCGCCGCTCCCGGCGTGAAGAGCTGCTTCTCGGCGCGGAAGAGGTGCGTCTTGGCGTAGCGGCCGGGCTCGCGGCCGGGGCGCAAGATGGCGACGGCGTCGTAGAGCACGCCGTCGCGCAGGTCGGGCACGCCCACCACGCACGAGACGTTCAGGGTGTCGACGGCGGCCTGCAGGCGCGCGAGCGCGGCGCGAGCCTTGCTCGCCCGCTGGACCATGGCCTGGTCCAGGTAGTAACCGCCCAGGAAGAGCTCGGGAAAGACGACCAGGTCGACGCCCGCGTCGTGGGCCGCCTGTAGGCGGGTGAGCCCGGCGCGCAGCGACTCGACCAGGTCGGGCGGGGCGTTCACGGTCTGTACGACACCGACGCGCACGGCTAGCCCTTCGTCGCTTCCCAGAAGAGCCGCTCCTCGAGCACCTCGCCCGGGCCGACCGTGATGAACTCGCCGTTGTCGGGCGAGGGACCGACCAGCTTCTCGAGCAGGCGCAGCGAACCGGGCAGCACCTCGAGCGGCAGATCGTAGAACTCGCACACGGTGCGCAGGTACTCGTCGTACTCGGCAAGGTCGTAGGTGCCGGTGTCGACGAGCGCCACGCGGCGGTAGTTGGCGAGGATGAGGCGGGCGATCTCGCGCGCCTTCTTCTCGCCGTAGCGCGGGATCATGCCGAGATACTCGTGATAGGGGTCGTCGATGTACTCGATCCAGCCTCGCGTGTAGTAATAGGTGCCGGGGCAGCCGTTGAACTGGCGCAGGTACTCGTCGCGCGAGCCCAGCAGGATGGCGATGCAGTCGTCGACGGCGGGTAGTACCAGACGGTGGGGTCCGGCCTCGAGGCCGGCGGTGCCGTTCGAGCAGCGTCCGTAGGCGAGCAGGATCGTGCGCGCGCCCGGCGTCGCCGCGATGCGCTCGTTCAAGGTGTCGCGCAGGCGCTCGGGATGGTCGTGCAGGCGGCCCTCGCAGAACTCGATCTCCAGGCCGCCGGCGACCCGCGTGACCTCGTCGCGCAGCGTCTCGCAGGCGATGATCTTGGGAGGCAGGCCGCTCACTGTGTGAGGCAGGCCGCTCACGCCGGAGCCTTGTCGTCGGCCTGCACGACTGCCTGGGCGCCCTCGGCCGGCGGGGCGGTCTCGGCGGTCGGGGCCGCCGGCGTGCGCCGGCGTTTCATCTCGTACATGCTGCGGTCGGCCGCGAGCAGCAGCTCCTCGGGATCTGACCAGCCCGAGGTCTGCAGGCCCATGCTGGCCCGCAGCGGCACCTCGGTGTCGTCTGCTTCGTTGCGCTGCTCGATGGCGCCGTCGATCTTCGAGAGCACCTGGCGCGCGCCGCGCGCGTCGGTGTCGGGCATGAGCACGACGAACTCGTCGCCGCCGTAGCGCGCCACGGTGTCGGTCTCGCGGCAGCTCTCGGCGAGCAGCCGGGCGAGATCGCGCAGCACGCGGTCGCCGGCCATGTGGCCGCGCTGGTCGTTGACCGTCTTTAAGTCGTCGACGTCGATGAACAGCAGGCTGACGAGGCCGCCGTTGCGATGCAGCGAGCGCATGGTCTGATCGAGCGAGAGTTCGAGGTAGCTGCGGTTGAAGACGCCCGTCAGGCCGTCGGTGCGGGCCAGCACGTCTTTCTCGCGGATGAGGCGCTGGTTCTCGAGTGCCACGGTGGCCTGGCTGGCGAAGGTGGCGAGGATCGTCAGATCGTCGTCGGAGAAGCGCCGCGGGCGCTCGAAGAACACCGACAGCGCGCCGTAGGTGCCCTTCGAGGACTGCAGCGGCGCCGTGAGAAAGGCGCGGTAGCCGCCGGCGGCGCTGATCGCGGCGTCGGCCAGAGGCTCGATCTCGACGTCGTCGACCGCCACGGGCGCGCCGTCGCGGATGGCGCGGCCCGATACCGAGTCGTCGAGAGGCAGCACGAAGAGGCGGCGAAACTCGGCGCTCAGGTTGTGGACGTCTTCGGCGACCAGGCGATCGTCGCGCTGGACGAGCAGCGCCGCCTTGGTCGTGTTCATGAGGCGCGCCGCCTCGGCGACGACCGTGGTCGAGACGGCGTGCGTGCCGAGGCTGCGGTTGACCGTCTCGACGGCCTGCAGCAGGCGGCGTTCGCGCTCGACGCGGTCGATCTGCTCGCGGAACAGCAGGGCGTGCTCGATGGCCGAGGCGAGCTGGGCGCCGGCCGAGCTCACGAAGTAGATGTCGTCGGCGGAGTAGGACCGCTGGGCCCGGGTGGCGACGGCCATCACGCCGAGCAGCCTGCCCTGCGCCTTGAGCGGCGTGGCGAGGACCGTGGCGAGTCCCTCGGCGGCGGCCAGGGGCAGCGTGCCGTTCCCGGCCACGTCGTCGATCACGACGGTCTGCTGCTCGCGAGCGACGAGGCCGACGACGCCCTCCTGGGCGGTCAACGTGGACATGGCGCGCGCGTACTCGTCGGAGACGCCGCGATGCAGGGCGAGGTCGAGCGCTTCGTCGCTGGCCAGGGCTATCCAGCCGGCTTCGACCTGAAGGATCTCGATGGCCTTGTCGAGGCCGGTGTTGAGCACGGTGGAGAGGTCGAGCGACGAGTTGACCGCCGAGACGATGGCGTTGAGCGCGACGAGCTCCTGGTTGCGGCGCTCGACCTCGTTGGCGAGCTCGCTGGGCGGCCGCGTGTGGTCGGACAGACGGCAGCTCGAACAGGTGCGCAGGGCCACTTCGCGAGTGGGGCCGAGGACGAAGGGATCGCGCTTGCGGCAGTACCAGACGTCGATGCTGCTACCGTCGAGCTCTGCCTCATAGGAGTCGAGGAATTTGCAGTCCATCAGCGAGCCTATAGTAGCATAGGGCCTTGTGGGGGCCCCGTCGCTGGGGAGCCCTCTCGCCGCCGCTTGTCTGCAAAGCTTTCGCCGCCGACCCGGGCTCGGCCGCGGCCGGCGCGCAGCCCGAACAGAGGGCCGGCCGGGCGACGCCGGCGGTCGAAGGAGGACTCATCGTGAAGGTACAGAGCGTGCTTGTTGCGGGCGCCGGGCAGATGGGCGCGGGCATCGTGCAGGTGGCCGTGCAGGCCGGCCTGCGGGCCACCATGATCGACGTGGCCGACGAGTTCATCGCCAAGGGCATGGCCGGCATCGACAAGCAGCTCAGCCGCGCCGTCGAGAAGGGCCGCCTCACGGCGGCCGAGCGCGAGGCCGCCCTGGGCCGCATCACGACCGGGCTCGACGTCGCGGCCGGCGCCGACGCCGATCTGTTCATCGAGGCGGCGCCCGAGTCGCTCGAGATCAAGCGCGGTCTGCTCGAGCGCGCCGCCGCCGCCCTGCGTCCCGAGGCGATCATCGCCACCAATACCTCGAGCCTGTCGGTGACAACGCTGGCCGGCTTCGTGGCCGGCCCCGAGCGCTTCGTCGGCATCCACTTCTTCAACCCGGTGCCGGCCATGGCGCTGGTCGAGGTCGTGCGCGGCGCGGCGACCGCCGACGCGACGGTGGCCGCCGCAAGCGAGTTCTGCGAGATGGTGGGCAAGACGCCGATCATCGCCAGCGACTCGCCCGGCTTCGTCGTCAATCGCATCCTCTTCCCGATGATCAACGAGGCGGCCATGGCGCTGGCCGAGGGCGTGGCGAGCGCCGCCGACATCGACACCGGGCTCAAGCTCGGCGCCAACTTCCCCATGGGACCGCTGGCTCTGGCCGACCTCGTCGGGCTCGACACCACCAAGGCCATCCTCGAGTCGCTCGAACGCGACCTCGGCGACGCCAAGTACCATCCCAGCCCGCTGCTGGGCGAGCTCGTCGCGGCCGGCAAGCTCGGCCGCAAGAGCGGCGCCGGCTTCTTCACCTATTGACCGTCGCATGAGCGCGCGCACCGGCTACGTACAGGTCTACACCGGTGACGGCAAGGGCAAGACGACGGCCGCCTTCGGCCTTGCCGGGCGGGCCGCCGGACGCGGCTTGCGCGTGCTCGTCCTGCAGTTCATGAAGGCCGACCCGGCCTGGGGCGAGATCGTCTCGGCCCGGCGCCTGGGCATCGCGGTCGAGCAGGTCGGGCTCGACCACTGGGTGCACAAGGGCAAGGTCTCGGCGGCCGACCTGCAGGCCGCCGCCGCCGGCTTTGCCCGGGCCCGCGAGCTGGTCACGAGCGGCGACTACGACCTGGTCGTGCTCGACGAGCTCGTCACCGCCCTGTTCTTCGAGCTCGTCCCTCTCGACGACGTGCTCGCCCTGCTCGCGGCCAGGCCGGCCCACACCGAGCTCGTGCTCACCGGGCGCCGGGCCCCGGCCGAGATCGTGGCGGCCGCCGACCTGGTCACCGAGATGCGCCCCGTCAAGCACTACTTCGACGCGGGCGTCAAGGCTCGCGAGGGCATCGAGTTCTAGGCGCACGGTCCCGTGACCCACACCCTGATCTATCCGCACAGCGCCCGGCACAACGAGGCCGGCCACCTCGAGATCGGCGGCTGCGACGTCGTCGAGCTCGCCGACCGCTTCGGCACGCCGCTGTTCATCTACGACGAGCAGACGCTGCGCGACCAGTGCCGCGCCTACGTCGAGGCCTTCCGCGAGCGCCTCGACCACACCGAGGTCGTCTACGCCAGCAAGGCCTTCTGCTGCCGGGCCATGTGCGAGCTCGTGGTCGAGGAGGGTCTGTCGGTCGACGTGGCCTCGGGCGGCGAGCTCTCCACGGCGCGCCTCGCCGGGGTGCCGCCCGAGCGCATCTACTTCCACGGCAACAACAAGTCCGAGGCCGAGATCGAGGCCGCGCTCGACTACGGCATCGGCACCTTCGTGGTCGACTCGCTGCACGAGATCGAGCTGCTCGGCGCGGCGGCCCGGCGGCGC
>DATIYD010000512.1:0-2025 GCA_035517975.1 Thermoleophilia bacterium
ACGCGCCCCGCTGGACCGTCGTGCCGGCGCGCCTGCGCGGGGGCCTGCCCGGTGTCTTTCGCCACGCCGCCGTCCGCTCGATGCACGGCTGATGGGGGTACCTGTCCACCAGGAGAGGGAAACGAAGGCGGCGCCGCTGGCCGGGTCCCGCCGCAGAAGACAGACGAGGTGAGAGATGAAGATCGGCATCATCGGCTCGGGACACATCGGCGGCACGCTGACAGAGGAGCTGGCGGCCGCCGGCCATCGCGTCGGCGTGGCGAACGCGCACGGCCCGCAGTCGCTCGAGGCCCTGGCGGCGAGCCTGGGCCAGGGCGTGTGCGCGATGACGGTCGACGAGGCGGCGCGGTTCGGCGACCTCGTCGTCGTATCGATCCCCTTCGGGCGCTACCGCTCGGTCCCCGCGGCGCCTCTGAGCGGCAAGGTCGTGGTCGACACCGAGAACTACTACCCGCAGCGGGACGGACACTTCGCCGAGCTCGACGACGACCGCATCACCTCGAGCGAGCTCGTCCAGGAGCACCTGTCCGGATCGCGGGTCGTCAAGGCGTTCAACGCCGTGCGCTGGGACACCCTGGCCGAAGAGGGCAGGCCGCGCGGCGCCGCCGGACGTCTCGCCGTGCCGCTCGCCGGCGACGACGCCGAGGCCAAGCGTATCGTCTCGGAGCTGATCGACGAGATCGGCTTCGATCCGGTCGACGTGGGCGCCCTGGGCCAGGGCGGGCGCCAGATCCAGCCGGGCATGCCGGTCTACACGGCGCATGTCACCGCCGCGGAGCTGCTGCGCCGGCTCGCCGCCTGACCGGCGGCGTCACGGGTCGGCCGGCTGCGTCGTCGCCCGCCCCGCGCGTCACGAGCCGGCCGGCGGCCGGTCGAACCAGCGCAAGCCGGAAAGCGTCAGGCGGGCGCCGCCGGGCCGCTGCACGACGACGATCAGCACGTTTCCGCAGGCGGCGCAGCGCAGCACGGCTCCCGGGGCGCCGGGGTAGCGGTAGAGGTGCTGGGCGCCGAGCTCGGCCACCCGGCCACAGCGTGCGCAGGCGCCGCTCGAGGCCGTCATCTCGACGCCGAGGAGCTCCTGGAGCGTGCCCGCCAGCGCGTTGCCGTCGAGCCGCAGGTCGATGTCGTCCATCAGACGCCGCCGCGTTGCCGCGGGTAGGTGTCGACCATCAGGCGCCTCCGGTCGGTCCGAAGCGCTCGATCTTGATGCGGCCGGGGTCGTGGCCGAGCTTCACCAGATCGCCGGCCACAGCTTCGACGAGCCCCGTGGGTCCGCAGACGAAGGCGGCCGGCCGCTGCGCGGCCGGCCAGGCGGTCCCGGCCAGCATGCGCTCGTCGATGCGGCGTGTGGGCCCCGTCCAGCCGGGGGGTGGCGCGCCGGTCAGCGTCACCGTCACAGCGAGACCGTCGCGGGCGGCCACGAGCCGGTCCAGCTCGTCGCGGTAGATGAGCTCGTCGGCAGTGCGCGCGGAGTACAGCAGACGCGCGGCCGGCCGTCGCGCGGCCGCTGCCCGGTGCCGCAGCATACACATCAGCGGCACCACTCCCGAGCCGCCAGCGACGAGCAGCAGCGGCGATTCGTCGACCGCGCTTGCTGCGGCACTCCACACGAAGTAGCCGCCGATGGGGCCGCGCAACTCGAGCCGGTCGCCCTCGCGCAGCTCGCCGACCAGGTAAGGGGAGACCTCGCCGTCGTCGAGCCGTTCGACCGTGAGCTCGAGCAGCTCCTGCTCGGGCGGCGAGGCGATGGAGTAGCTGCGCTCCGTCTGGTAGCCGTCTTCGGCGGTCAGGCGCACGTCGACGTGCTGCCCGGGCCGGTGACCGGGCCACTCGGGAACGTCGAGCACGATGGTGCGCACGTGCGGTGTCTCCTGGCGCAGCTCGACGACGGCGCCGAGCCGCCAGGTCAGTCGCCCTCGTAGCGCTGCTCGCGCCATGGATCGCCGTAGTGGTGGTAGCCGTAGGCTTCCCAGAAGCCCGGTTCGTCGTCGGAGCGCAGCTCGAGACCGCGCACCCACTTGGCGC
>DATIYD010000513.1:0-5175 GCA_035517975.1 Thermoleophilia bacterium
GAGCACCGGCATGAACCGCGTCGTGTGGACGGGGCGGAGCACGGCGAAGCGCCGGGCGGCGATCATCGTCTCGCAGCAGCAGCGGCAGCAGTTGCAGATGAAGTTGACCCCGCGGCGCACGTTCTCGGCGAACTGCACCAGATTGTGCTCGTAGGCCTGGGCGAGCAGGTCGAGGCCCTCGGCCGGTTCGATCGGCCGCACGATCCCCTGGCGGATCAGGGTCTCGGCGGCATCGTTCAGCGACAGGCACAGCTCGAGGGGCGCGTCGCAGGCCTCACCGACGTGCTCCATCTTGTGACGGCAGTAGCAGAGCCCCACTGCCAGGTGGCGAGCCTCGCCGATGATGACGCTGGCTCGCTCGTACTCGAGCACGAGGAGATCGTCGTGGCGGTCGAGCGCGGGTTCGTGGACCAGGGCCCGCCCGAGCTGCGTGTCACCTTCGTAGAGCTCGCGCACGAAGTCGTCCTCTACGTTCATGTAGCGGTGGAACAGCTCGGCCAGCGTCTGTTTGTCGAGATGCCCGTCGGTGCGCATCATCGAGAACTCGAAGAAGCCGGCCATCGGAGGCGGCAGGAAGAAGCGGCGCTCGTCGTCGAAGCAGGTGTCGATGAGCAGCGAGCGTCCGACGAGCCTGTCGAGCTCCCGCTCCGCCTCCGCCGTGCCGGTGCCCCACGCGCGAGCCGCGTCGGCGGCCTTGAAGGGAGCGACCGGAAGCTGGGCGACGAGGCGCGCCTCGCGCTCGGTGAAGAGCATGGCGAGGATGTCGTAGAAGAGCTCCGAAGGAGGCGCTCCCACCGGGAACTTGTTGAGCCGGCGGGTGAGCTCCTCGTAACTTGCCCGTGCGGTGCGATGCGCCACGTGACCTGACCTTGAGAAGACGACGGCCAAGGATACCAGACGGCCTTCTCGAGGCCGTTGGCGGCCCGTCGTATACTCGCGCCACCATGGCCCCGCCCCGACCCCTGCTCATCGTCAACCCCGCCAGTGGCAAGCTCGCCGGCGGCCGCTCGCTGGCCCGCTTCGCGGCCGCCGTGGAGCGCGTCCTGGGTGACGTCGACTTCGAGGCGACGGAACGCCGCGGTCACGCCATCGACCTCGCCCGGCGGGGTGCGGCCGAGGGCCGCGAGACGATCGTGGCGGTGGGCGGCGACGGCACCCTGCACGAGGTCGTGAACGGGGTGATGCAGGCGCGGTCCGCGGCCGGCGACGTCCCCGACGCCGCGGGACCCACCGCACGCGCCGCGGGCCCGAAGGTCGGCCTCATCGGCCTCGGTACCGGCGGCGACTTCGCGCGCAGTCTCGGCATCGGGCATGGCCTCGACGACCACCTGGCGGCGATCGCCGCCGGGCACACGCGGGCGGTCGACCTGCTGCGTGCCGGCTTCTGCGATCACGCCGGACGGCCCGTGACGCGCTACGTCGTGAACGTCCTGTCCGCCGGGCCCGGCGGTCTCGTCGATCGCTACGTCCAGCTTGTGCCGGCCCTCGCGGGCGGCCGCCTGGCCTACGGCCTGGCGGCCGGCTGGGCGCTCGTCGAGTGCCCTCGCGCCGGGCTGCGGTTGCGCCTGCGAGGTCTTCGCGGACAGGAGAGCGGCGAGGTCGTCGAGCGCGACCTTTCCACGTATCTGCTGGGCGTCTGCAACGGAGCCGTGTTCGGCGGCGGCATGCGCCTCGCGCCCGGCGCCTCTCCCGACGACGGGCTGCTCGACGTCGTGTCGATCGCACCCCGTTCGAAGTGGATCGTGGCGCGGCATCTGCTCAAGGTCTACCGCGGCCGCCATCTGGGCGTGGCGGGCGTGGAGCTGCAGCGCTGCCGGGGTCTCGACGTGGAGCTGCTCGAGCCGGCCCTTGCCGGCCGTTTCACGCTCGACGTCGACGGCGAGCCGCTCGGCCGTCTGCCGTTGCAGGTCGAGCTCGTGCCGGCCGCCCTCGAGATGCTGGCCCCCGCGCCGTGATCGAGCTGCCCCCAGACGACGACGCGCTGCTCGCCG
Source organism: Thermoleophilia bacterium (assembly GCA_035517975.1). Taxonomy (GTDB): domain Bacteria; phylum Actinomycetota; class Thermoleophilia; order UBA2241; family UBA2241; genus Bog-752. Next base: position 1,992 of record DATIYD010000513.1, read on the forward strand.
AGTGCGACGTCACGACCTTTCGCGCCGGCGGCCCCGGAGGTCAGTACCAGAACACGACCGACAGCGCCGTGCGCCTGCATCACCGGCCGAGCGGCATCGTCGTCGTGTGCCGGCAGGAGCGCAGCCAGCACCGCAACAAGGCCATCTGCCTCGCCCGGCTGCGCGACAAGGTCGCGCGGCGCAACGACGAGGAGTCGCGGCCGGTGCGTCGCGCCGGCCGCGTGCCGGCGTCCGAGAAGGCGCGCCGCCTGGCCGACAAGGCGCACCGCGCGAGGCGCAAGCGGGAGCGCGCCGCGCCGCCCCCCGACGACCAGTAGGCGGGTGGGGGCCAGGCCCGCCGCGACCGGCGCCGGGGTGCCGGGCGGCGCGAAGGGGTACAATCCCGCTTCGATGGGGGTGGAGCCAACATGACTGACGCGGCGGTGGCCGCTCTGCGGCGGGGCATGACGGCCGTCGCCCGGCGCCGCGTGCTCTGGCTGCTCGTCGCCGGTTCGATCACGGTCATCGGCGCCGCGGCGGTGGTCATGCGCCTCACCGGCTTCGCCGGCTGGGACACACCGGCCCACCTCTACAAGATCGCGGTGCTCCGCCAGGGGTCTCTGCTCTGGGACAACGAGTGGTACGGCGGCGCCTATCAGATGGTGAGCTACGGCTTCGTCTTCTACTGGCTCGCCCAGTTCGTGAACTACAGCGTCCTGGTCGTCGCCTCGGCGGCGGCGATGCCCGTTCTCTTCTACGTCTACATGCGGCGCATCTACGACGTGACCGGCGTGCTGCCGGCGGCCGCCCTCGCCGGCGTGCTCGCCGTGTACCTGGCAAACGGCCAGGATCCGTTCCTGTTCGCCCTGGCCCTCACCATGGCCGGCATGGTCGCGGAGAGCGGCGGGCGGCGCCTCGTGGCCGCCGCCCTGATCGGCATCGCCTGCTTTGCCAACCCGGTCGCCGTCATGGTCGGCGCCATCTTCCTTGCGGCCCAGTACCTGGCCCGGCCCGAGCGGCGAGCGGGGCTGCGCCGGCTCGCCCTCTACCTCGCGCCGTTCATCGTGGCCCGCTTCGTGCTCTCGCTCTTCTTCTGGGAGGCGGCGACCTACCGGTACTTCGGCTACGAGATCCTCACCTACGTGTCGTTCGGCATCGTCGGCGTGGTGCTGACCCGCCTGTCCGACGATCCCCAGCGCACGGCCAAGGGCATCCTGTTCGGCACCTTCGCCGTGGTCGCCATCGCGGCCGCGTTCCTGCCGGCCAACCCGATGGGCGGCACGTTCGGCCGCTTCTTCTTCGTCTTCGGTCTGCCCCTGTTCCTCTCGGTGCGCCGGCTCAGGCTGCCGCCCGGCGTCATCGTCGGCGTCGTGGTGGGTGTCACGATCGGCCAGCTCATCGTGCCGGCCGGGCATTTCGTGAGCAAGGCCGAGGGAGCATCGACCAAGCCTGCCTTCTTCGCCCCCGCCCTCGCCTTCGCGGCCACGCACCACGATCCCGACTACCGCTTTCACGTGGTGGCGCTCTCCAGCCACTGGGAGGCCTACTACTTCCCGGTCGACGACTTCGCCATCACCCGAGGCTGGTACAGGCAGTCCGACGCGCTCCACAACGAGCTGCTCAACCAGCCGACCTTCGACGACGCCCAGTACATCGCCTGGTTGCACGCCATGGGCGTCAAGTACGTCTTCCTGCCGCACGCGCCGCTCGACACGTCGGGCCGCCAGGAGACCGCGATCCTGACGAGCGACCCGCGTTTCACCGCGGTCTACAGGGGAGCGCAGTGGACGATCTTCCGGCTGCGCGGCGCGGAGCCCATCGTCCAGCCGGCGCCGGGCGCGGGGACGGCGCGTGTGGTCGCCTTCGACCGCGAGGCGATCGTCCTGCGTGTCTCGGCGCCCGGTGACTACCTCGTCAAGGTGAGCTACTCGCCCTACTGGCAGGTCGCGGCCGGTGTCGGTACCCTCACGGCCCAGCCCGACGATTTCACGGTGCTGCACGCCGCCGGCAGCGGCCGGTACGAGCTGCGCATCGTCGTCACGCCGCAAGAGCTGTGGGACCAGCTGGTCACGAGGCTGCGCTAGGACAAGGGGCCGGCGGGGTACCCGAACGGACCGGCGTCGCCGTCATGCTCGGTTGCGAGCCTGAGGGCCGGTCGATAGAGTACGCAGCGGGTCGTCCCAAGCCTGGCGTCGGGCGGAAGGTCAGGCGTCTGTTCCGGCGTCGGGCTCCTCGCAGACACTTCTGTTTTCGTGCTACGCCGGCCGCGGCCGACTCGTGCTTTGCTCGTGTAACGTCGGAGGACCCATGAGAGACGAGTACGTGAGATGGCGTAAGAAGAGCCAGAGCCGCGACCTGACCGGCCTCGGCTGGCTCGAAGCCGAGATCCTGCGCATCGTGTGGGACAAGGGCGACGTCAAGGTGCGCGACGTCTACGAGGAGCTGCGTCTGCGACGCCGCATCGCGTACACCACCGTCATGAGCGTGCTGCGCAATCTGCACGTGAAGGGCCTGCTCGAGCAGGACAAGCAGCCGGCCGGGTACGTCTATCGTGCCCTGGTGTCCGACGTCGACGTCGCCAAGGGGATCCTCGACGACGTCGTCGAGAAGATCATGGGCGGGCGGGTCGAGCCGCTGCAGGCCTACCTCGACTCGTACCACACGTAAGGCTTAGGTCCGCCGGCGCGCCCCGGCGCAGCCGCTTCTTACGGCGAAAGGCACGCGATGTCCGAGAGCGTGACAGACCTGGTTCAGCGCCTCGTCGATCGCATCGCCGCCGGCGATCCGGTCGTCGCCACCCAGCTCGGCATGGCCGAGCATGCGGACGAGCTGCCCGACTTCGCGGAGCCGGCGCTCACGGCCTACCTGGCCGACGTCAAGCAACTGCGCGACCGTCTCGACGAGGCCGCCGCGAGCGCCGCCGACGCCACTGCGACCGACGCCGTGACGGGCGGGCAGATCGCTCGGCGTGTCGTGCGCGCGTTCGAGACACGCCGCGTCCAGACGACGCGGCCGGGCCTGTATCTCGACGCCGCCTACGGCGTCCTGCTGCTCATGATCAAGGAGATCGGCACGCCCGCCGAGCGGGTCGCGGCTCTGGCCGACCGCCTGCGCGCGCTGCCCGGCGTGCTCGAAGAAGGACTCGCCAACCTGCTCGGTCCGCTGCCGCGGCCGTTCGTCGACATGGCGCTCGCCGACGTGTCGG
>DATIYD010000514.1:0-2554 GCA_035517975.1 Thermoleophilia bacterium
GACCACCCTTGTCGCGGGGTGTCCGGCTCAGCGGTATGGGCACCGACGGTCATGCCCGCTAACGCCGTAACACAACACCGTTGTCCCACCTTCGAGAGGCGCCGACGACGGGGATCGTGACGAAGCGGCGGCCGCCCTTGCGGTGGGCTCCGGCAGGCCGGTGTGGCGGGGGATCCCTCTTGCACACGACGAGAGGCCGGTCCCCGAGAGGTATCTCGGGGACAGGCCTCCGGCGGGCGTGATGCCAGACCGTGCGGGTCTAGCGGATGACGAGCCTGTTGCTGCCGACCTTGACCTGGCGGTTGCCGGCGAGGTCGGTGGCGTAGACGCTGAAGCGGTAGGAACCGCGGTGGAGCCTGGCGATCCGTATGCCGAGCAGGCGGTTGGTCGGCCGCTGGCCGAGGCGCACCGTCCTCAGGAGCTTGCCTGCGTGGGTGCGTACGCGCAGGGTCACCGTGGCCTTGGGGCTCAGTGCATCACGGACACGGAAGCGGATCAGGACCCGCTCGCCGACGCGTGCGTGAGAGGCCAGCGGAGCGGCCGTGACGGGTCCGTGGGTGTCGAGGTGGACGGTCACCGAGACGACCGGCGTCTGATTGCCGTCGGCGTCCTCGAACTGCAGCGAGATGGTCTTGGCGCCGTCGCCGCAGGGCAGCTGGAGCTGGTCGATGCCGCTGAACGGCTGCCAGTCGCTCCAGGTCGCCCCGCCGTTGAACGAGACCCGGAACTCGCTGAAGACACCCATCTGATCGAAGACCGAGAGGAACAAAGTGATGAGGCTGTCCGAGGTCCATTCGGTGGTCGGCGCCGGGTTGTTCGCATCGCCGCCGGGTACCCAGTTCGCCGTGTAGATAGCGGGATACTGGCCGCCGTCGCGGCCGTCGAGCCAGGCGATCGTGCCGTCGCCGGCGAGATCGACGTGGCTCTGCGAGCCCGCGGCATCGCAGACCACGAACTCGGTCTGATCCTCGAGGTCGTACGCGTAGATGTCGCTCTGGCCGGGATCGCAGCGAGCGTCGGTCCAGGCGATCAGCGGGCCGGCGATCGAGGGATCGGTCTGGTCGCCTTCGGCGGTGCAGACGGCGAACTCGCCGTCGTGACAGCCGAGCAAGTCGCCGAGACGCGCCTCACGCACGAGCTGGCCGCGCACGAGGTGGCCGCGCACGAGGCCGGCGCTGAGGCGGTCTGCGATGCGGACGCCGTAGATGTCCCAGTCGCAGTTGCGGTCGTCCTGCCAGACCGCGAGACCACAGTAGACGTCGGGGTTGGTCTGGTCGCCGTCGGCGGTGCAGACGGGGAACACCGTTTTGCTGGCGATGTCGTAGCCGTAGATGTCCCAGTTGCCGTTGCGGTCGTCCTGCCAGACGACGACGCCGTCCGAGACCGCGGGATCGGTCTGCGCGCCGGCGGCGTCGCAGATGGTGAACTCGGTGCCGGTGCTCACGTCGTAGCCCATGACGTCGGCTTGACCCGAGGTATCCGGCGTCGACCAGACGATGAAGGAGCCGTCGGTCGCCGGATGCTCGCCGGCGGCCGACGAGACGGCGAAGGGCGTACCGTCGCCGGTGGTGTGGAGCGCCCAGATCATGGGTGCGCCGGACGCATCGTCGACGTAGGCGAGCAGGCCGCCGCCCCAGGCCGGGTCGTACTGGCCGCCGGAGCCGCCGGCGATGGTCGTCTGCGTGCCGGCGCCCGGGACCGCGCCGTAGATGTCGAGGTTGCCGGCGCTGTCGTCGGCCCAGAAGATCGACGAGCCGCCGACCACCGGGGCGCCGGCGTTGACCGCCGGCTGCGCCACCTGCTGCTCGTCGAGCACCCACGAGGCGTCGCCGCCGGGGTGACAGCCGAGGGGCGCCGCCAGTGCGAGGGCGGGAAGGAGCAGCAGGGCCGCGACCGAAGCGGTGAGCACGAGCAGCGCAACGCCGAGCGACCGCACGCGGGGAGAGGAATGCGGTTGCAACTTGTGCCTCCAATCGATGCGCCGCCGCAGCGCCTGAGCACGTTCCGAGGTATCGGCTCGCCGGCGGCGGTAGGCTAGCGCTATCCATAACCTGTTCTGTGAACGCGCGGAAGGGGCGCAAGCCGCCCCGTACGCGGCGAAGGAGGTCCGTCATGGCAGAAGCCGGCATCGCGCACTGGAACGACTGTCCACGACGGCGCGCGGACTGGGGGCCGATGGCCGCCGAGTGGATCGACCTCGGCGTCGGTGCCGGTGCGACGCGCTCGGGCCTGCGGCGCGTGCGCATCGACCCGGGCCGGCGGGCCACGCCGGCTCACGCCCACGCCGTCGAGGAGGAGCTTGTCTACGTGCTCGGCGGAAGCGGTCTGAGCTGGGAGGGCGGCGAGATCTACGAGATCGCCGCCGGCGACTTCATCGACTACCGACCGCACTCACGGGCGCACACCCTGATCGCGGGCGGGGGCGGCCTCGACGTGCTGATCATGGGCCCCGACGTGCACGCCGAGGTCGGGCACCTGCCTCGCGCCAACGTCGCCTGGATCGGCGATACCTGGACGACGGCCGGCGACGGCGATCACCCGTGGGCGCGGGGGG
>DATIYD010000515.1:0-4570 GCA_035517975.1 Thermoleophilia bacterium
CCCTCGGCCTCGGCGAAGATGCGATGGAAGGCCTGGCCGACCTGGCTCTCGGAGCCGGTGCTGCCCTCGCTCTCGACGTTGGTCGAGTCGGCGAGCAGGGCGAGCACGCCTTCCTGGCCGAGCTGGGCCAGCTTGTTGACGTCGGTCACCCGGCCGTCGATCGGCGTGTGGTCGAACTTGTAGTCGCCGGAGTGGACGACACGGCCTTCGGGCGTCTCGATGATGATCGCCAGGGCGTCGGGCACGCTGTGGCTCATGGCGCAGAAGCGTACCGTGAACGGGGCGAGGTCGAGCACCGAGTCCACGCTCACCTCGTTCAGCTCGACCTGCTTCAGCAGGCCGTGCTCGTCGAGCTTCGACTTGGCGAACGCCAGCGTGAGCCGGCTGCCGTAGACCGGCACGTTGATGTCGCGCAGGACGTAGGCGAGGGCGCCGAAGTGGTCCTCGTGGCCGTGGGTGATGAGGAAGGCCAGCACGTCGTCGCGCCGCTCGCGCAGGTAGGTGATGTCGGGCAGGACGAGGTCGATGCCCAGCATCTCGTCGCGCGGGAAGGCAAGCCCGCAGTCGATCACGACGATCTTGCCGCGATACTCGACGGCGGTCATGTTCTTGCCGATCTCGCCCATCCCGCCGAGCGGGATGATCTTCAGGGTGTGTTCATTCATCGTTCTGACGTTTCCTTCGTGTTGTACGTGAGGCCGCGCGCGCCGGCTCCTGGGCCGGCCGCCCGCGGCCATCCAATCCTTTAGAGCAGAAGCCCCAGTCGCTCGAGCTCGATCTCGACGGTGCGGCGCTCGTCGTCGCTCGCCTCGACCAGCGGCAGGCGCAGACCGCCGACCTCGTGGCCGAGGGCGTTCAGCGCCGCCTTCACCGGGATCGGGCTGGTCGTGCAGAACAGGGCCGCGATCAGCGGGCCCAGCTCATCCTCGATGGCGGCCGCCCCTGCCTGGTCGCCGGCGCGGGCCGCGCCGACGAGCTCCTTCATGCGGCCGCCCACGACATGGCTCGCCACCGAGATGCAGCCCCATCCTCCCATCGCCGCGACCGCGCCCGTCATGTCGTCGTTGCCGGCGTACAGGCCGAGGTCGCAGAGCTCGAGGAGCCGGCGCGACTCGCCGAGGTCGGGGTTGGCCTGCTTCACGGCCACGATGTTCTCGATGCCGGCAAGATCGGCGAGGAGCTCGGGCGGCAGGTTCACCACGCAGCGCGACGGGATGTTGTAGACGATCACCGGCAGCGTCGTCGCCCCCGCGACGGCCGCGAAGTGGGCGCGCAGGCCGCGGGCGGGCGGCTTGTTGTAGTACGGCGTGACGACGAGCACCGCGTCGACGCCGGCGTCTTCGGCGCGCCGGGTGAGGGCCACCGAGTGCTCGGTGTCGTTGGAGCCCGTGCCCGCGATGACCGGCCCGCGTCCGGCGGCCACCTCGACCGCATGGCGGAACAGGGAGACTTTCTCGTCGTCGGTCAGAGTCGGGGACTCACCGGTCGTACCGGCCACGAGAAGACCGTCGGAGCCGTTCGCCAGCAGATGGTCGGCAAGGCGCGCGAAGGCGAGGTAGTCGACCTGCAGGTCGGCAGTGAACGGCGTGACCATGGCCGTGACGATGTCGCCGAACGATCGCATGGCCCTACCCCCTCGTCTCGTCGTCGCCGGTCGCGTCGGCCAGGAGCCCTTCGAGGCCGACGGTCGTACCCTTGAGGACCGGCGCGCGACGGATCGCGAGCAGCGCGCCGGCCATGAACGACTCGCGGGAGAGCGAGTCGTGACGCAGTGAGAGCGTCTCGCCCTCGCCGCCGAACAGCACCTCCTGGTGAGCCACGAGCCCCGGCAGGCGCACGCTGTGGATGCGTACCCCGCCGCTCGAGAGACCCCGGGAGGGCCGCTCCTCGCCGGCGCCGTGGACGTGCGCCGCGCCCCCCTCGGTCATGAGCCGCGCCGTGCGCAGCGAGGTGCCCGAGGGGGCGTCGACCTTGTCCTGCTCGTGCAGCTCGATGATCTCGGCCACCGGGAAGTAGCGGGCGGCCTGGGCGGCGAAGCGCATGAGCAGCACGGCGCCGAGGGCGAAGTTGGGCACGATCAGCAGAGCGGCGTCGTGCTCGGCGGCGCGCGCCGAGAGGAGCTCGACCTGCTCGTCCGAGAGACCGGTGGTGCCGACGACGGTGGCCAGGCCGGCCGCGAGGGCGCCGGCGACGCTGTCGAACACGCTCGCCGGCACCGTGAAATCGACGGCCACGTCGGCCGGCGCGGCCGCGAGGGCCTCGCCGAGTGTGGCGAAGAGCGGCGCTCTCGACACCGGCGCGACCGCAGCCGCCGGATCGGCGGTATCGACCCGGGCCACGAGCTCGAGGTCGTCTTGACGCTCGATCGTGGCGCACAGCAGCGAGCCCATGCGGCCGAGCGCGCCGAGCACGACGACCCGGATCATGGCACTCCCGACCAGGCGTAGTCGCCGACGGTCGCCTGGAACGGCGCCGCCTCGGGCCCGATGCAGACCGCCGACCAGCCGGCGACGTCGTAGAACTCGCGCGCGAGCGCCACGACGGCGGCCCGGTCGACGACCTCGATCTGGGCGAGCATGCCGTCGAGCGTCTGGATCTCAAGGTCCATGAGCACGCTGCGGCCGAGGCGGTGCATGCGAGCCGACGGGCTCTCCATGCTGAGCACGATCTGGCCCTTGATCTGCTCCTTGGTGCGCTCGACCTCGTCGTCGGAGATGCTCTCGGCCAGACCCAGCAGCTCGGTCGTGCAGAGCTCCATGCACTCCGCGAGTCCCTCGGGCCGCGAGCCGAACGAGATGGCGACCAGCCCGGTGTCGGCGTAGAGCGAGGTGTACGAGTAGACCGAGTAGACGAGGCCGCGCTTCTCGCGGATCTCCTGAAACAGCCGCGAGCTCGACGAGCCGCCCAGGGCGGTGTCGAGCACCGACAGAGCGAAGCGCCGCGGGTCGTCGCGCGCCATGGCCGGCGCGCCCAGGCAGACGTGGAACTGCTCGGTCTCCTTGGGCAGGAACGACGCGTCGTGGCGGGCCGCCGGGCGCCGCGCGGGCGCCGCCTGCGGCGGCGCGACGGCGCCGTCGTCGCCGAAGTGACGCCGGGCGAGCTCGACGATGCGCTCGTGACTCAGGTTGCCGGCCGCCGCGATGACGATGGCCGGGGTCACGTAGTGCTCTTCGTGATAGCTCGTGATGACGGCCTCGTCGAGACCGTTCAGGGTCTCGGCGGTGCCGATGATCTGACGGCCGAGAGGGTGCTCCCGAAACACCGTCTCGGCCAGGTAGTCGTGGATGAGCTCCGACGGCGAGTCCTCGTAGAGCGCGACTTCCTCGAGCACGACTTCGCGCTCGGCTTCGAGCTCGGCCATGAGGGGGCGCGCCACCATGTCGGCCATCACGGCGAAGGCCTCGTCCAGATGGGCGTCGAGGAAGCGCGCGTGGACCAGGGTGTACTCCTTGGCGGTGGCCGCGTTCAGCTCACCGCCCATCTGGTCGAAGATGCGCGCGATGTCCCAGGCCGAGTAGTCGGCCGTCCCCTTGAAGATGAGGTGCTCGATCAGATGCGAGATGCCGGCCCGGGCCGGGTCCTCGTCGCGGGACCCGACCCCTATCCAGAATCCGAGAGCGATCGACCGTACGCCGTCGATGGGCTCGGTGACGACCCGCAGCCCATTGTCGAGCGTGGCGATCCGGAAGTTCGGGATGGCCGGCCTCCCCCTAACGGTCGACCGGTGCGAGCGGCTTCAGCCCGATCCGGTTTCGCGCCTTGTCGATCTCGACGACCTCGACGGTGATGGTGTCGCCGCGGCTCACCACGTCTTCGACCTTGTCGACGCGCTTGCCGCCGCCGAGCTTCGAGATGTGGATCAGGCCGTCGACGCCCCTCTTTAGCTCGACGAACGCGCCGAAGTCGGTCGTCTTGACCACCTTGCCGGTGATGATGTCGCCGACCTCGATGTCCTTGGTCATCGACTGGATGCGCTCGGTCACGGCTTCGCCGGCCTCCATGTCGGGGGCGGCGACGTAGACGGTGCCGTCGTCTTCGATGTCGATCTGCACACCGAACTCCTCGCAGAGCCCCTTGATGGTCTCGCCGCCCTTGCCGATGATCAGCCCGATCTGGTCGGGGTTGATCTGGATCGTGAAGATCCGCGGAGCGAAGGGCGAGAGCTCGGCGCGCGGCGCCGGCAGCGTGGCGAGCATCTTGTCGAGGATGAACAGGCGGCCGCGCTTGGCCTGTGCAAGGGCGTCGCCCAGGATCTCGAAGCTGACGCCCGAGATCTTGATGTCCATCTGCAGGGCGGTGATGCCGTTGGCCGAGCCCGCGACCTTGAAGTCCATGTCGCCGAGGTGGTCTTCGACGCCGGCGATGTCGGAGAGCACGACGTAGTCGTCGCCCTCCTTGATGAGCCCCATCGCGATGCCGGCCACGGGCTCCCTGATCTGCACGCCGGCGTCCATGAGCGACAGCGTCGAACCGCAGACGCTGGCCATCGACGAGGAGCCGTTGCTCTCGAGGATCTCGGACACCAGGCGGATGGTGTACGGGAAGTCCTTGTCGTCGGGCAGCATCGGCA
>DATIYD010000516.1:0-7736 GCA_035517975.1 Thermoleophilia bacterium
GCCCCCAGCGCCACCGCCTTCAGGCTCGAGGTACCCAGGTCGAGCCCGATGAACAGCTCGCCGGTCACCGGCCGGCACTCATCGGCGGCCGCAGCGACGGCCCGGGGCCGGCCGCGCCGATGCCCCGCGATCTCCCCGCCGTCACCGTCGTCACAGGCCGAACCCCTCGCTGGGTGGCTCGCCGCTGTCGAGCGCCGCGTCGACCTTGTCGCCGAAGCTCGTGGTCGGGTCGGAGTAGAACTTCGCGTGGCCGACGCCCTTCGACACGAACGAGAGGATCAGGCCGAGGATCGCCAGGCCGAAGCCGAAGACGATGTTGGTCCGGGTCAGCTGCCCCGTCACCAGCGAGTACACGATGACGAAGCCCATGAACGCGGCGCCGAAGCCCGGCAGGATGCCGCCGAGGATGAGGTTGCCGGCGCCCTTGGTGACGACGCGGCGGTAGTACCAGATGGCCGTGAAGGCGGTCAGCAGATAGAAGATGGCGGCCATCAGGCCGAGCGTGCTGACGATGTTGTCGAGGGCGGTGCCGATGCTCGAGAAGAGCGTCGTGCCCCACAGGAAGACGACGTTCAGCAGGCCGAGCAGGATGGTCGCGTTCCAGGGCGTCAGGTAGCGGGCGTGGACGTTGTCGAAGAACTTCGGGAACACCCGGTCGCGCCCCATGGCGAACGAGATGCGCCCGGAGCTCACGATCGCCGCCTGCAGGCTGGCCAGAGTACCGCCCAGCACGGCCACGATCATGACGTTCTTCCAGAACCCGCCCCCGATCTTGTCGCCCACGAACGCCAGGATGTTGGCCTGGTTGGCGACCATCGTGCCGAACGGCGCGATGCCCTGGAACGAGAAGATCACGAACGAGTAGATGAACAGCAGGATGACGACCGACAGGATGGCCGCCGAGCCCGCCTGCCTGCCCTTGGCCTCCTCACCGACGTAGGCGGCGGTATCCCAGCCCGAGTAGAGGAAGATGGCGATCAGGATGCCCGAGATCAGGCCGGTCCTGGGCAGGGTGAAGAGTTCGCTCACCGTGTGCACGGAGCCCGACAGGCCGGTGCCGTAGATCATGATCAGGGCCACGGTGGCGAAGCCGATCATGAGCGCGTACTCGAAGACCGCCCAGACCCAGTTGAAGCGCGCCGAGAGCTTGATGCCGAGGGCGGCCACGATGAGCACGAGGATGTCGAAGACGCTGCCCACCAGGGCCACCCAGTACTTGTTGTTGGCGGCGCTGTTGGAGAAGAAGCTGAGGAAGTACGTGCCGAGCGGTACCGTCAGGCTGGTCGTGCCGATCGTGTAGTACATGAGCATGATCCAGCCGGCGAAGAAGCCGGCGTGCGGGTTGAGGGCGCGACCGACCCACGAGTAGGTCGCCCCGGCGCTCGGCTGCCAGGCGTTCAGGCGCTGATAGCCGATAGCGATGCCGATCATCGGGACGAAGCAGATGAGGATCGCCATGAAGGTGTGGTAGTACACGGCGATCATGAGGCCGACGATGCCCACCGCGATGCTCTGTGTCGGGCCTGAGCTCGCCAGGGCCATGATGACCACGTCGCCCAGGCGCAGCGCGTTGGCCTTGAGACCCCGGCGGCCGGGGTCATGCGCCGCCGGAGCGCTCGGCGGCTGGATCGTCACATCAGACATCGACTCCCCCTTTCAGGGACGTGCTGTCGGCCGAGGACCGGCGGGCCTGGAGCCCGGACCGGAGCCGTTGGGACGGGCGCGGTCGACCGGCGCGACGCTCCAGTCGCGCAGGTCGCTGCCGCGGAACACGTGGCGGGCGGTCTGGCCGGAGATCGAGAAGACGACCTCGGCGGCCGGGTAGACGTGCTGGAAGCAGTCGAAGGGACGGTTGCGCGCGTCGAAGCTCACGCCGCGCAGGCGGACCACCTGGTCGCCGCGGGCGAGGTCGAGGAGCCGGCGCTCCTCGGTGCTCGGAGCGACGACCTCGAGGAACTGCTCCTCGTAGGCGTCGTCGAGCGCGTAGTGGCGCGCCAGCAGGCGGTACAGCGAGTCGGCGACCTCAGCGGTGCGGGTATCGAGGCCAGGTGCGAGGGAGACGGGGATCACCGCCTGCTCCGCGATCATCGGCCGGCCGTCGATGACGCGCAGGCGCCGCACCCGCCAGACCTCGTCGCCCGAGGCGAGCTGCAGGGCGTGGGCCAGGGTCTCCGAGGGGACGCCACGCACGATGTCGAGGATGCGCGTCGTGATCTCGTGCGCGCCGTGCTCCTCGGCAAGGGTGCCGAGCAGGCCGCCGGCGCGCCGCGGCTCGCTCACGATGCGCGGACGGGCGACGAAGGTGCCGAGCCCCTGGTGGCTGTGCACGCGCCCCTCCTGCTCGAGCTCGGCGAGCGCCCGGCGCACCGTGATCAGGCTCACGCCGGCCATGTCGGCGAGCTCATTGCGGCTGGGCAGCCGGTCGCCGGGAGCGAGGCGCTCCTCGGCGATCAGGCGCTCGACCAGCGCCATGACATCGCGGTACCGCAGCCGCTTCGACCCCTGCCTCCCCGGCATCGCCTGTCCCTCTCCGCTACCGGGCGGTCGTCTCGGCCGCGAGGATGGGAAACACCTCGGCGGCCGCCGCCAGGGTCTGGTCGACGTCGGCGTCTGTGTGCACGAGGCTGACGAACAGGTTCTCGAACTGGCTCGGATGGAACAGCACGCCGCGCAGCAGCATCTCCTGCCACCAGCGCGTGAAGCGCGCCTCGTCGGCGCCGGCCCGCGCCTCGCGCCAATCGTGGATGGGCCGCTCTGAGAACCAGAGCTGGAAGACGGTGCCGAGGCCCTCGATCTGCACCGGCACGCCGTGCTCGGCGGCGAGGTCGCGCAGGCCGGCGGCGAGGCGCTCGCCGACGGCGCGCTGGCGCTCGTAGAGGCCCGGCTCGGCCAGCAGGTCCATGGTCGCCGACACGGCGGCGCACTGCACGACGTTGGCGTTGTAGGTGCCCGAGTGCGAGTAGCGGCCGTCGTCGATCATGCCCATGACGGCGCGCGTGCCGCCCACGGCGGCCACGGGAAAGCCGCCGCCCAGGCCCTTGGCCATCGTCGTCAGGTCGGGCATGACGTCGTACCACTCCTGGCCGCCGCCGCGGCAGAAGCGAAAGCCGGTGATGACCTCGTCGAAGATGAGCAGGGCGCCGTGCTTGCGCGTCTCTTCGCGAAGCAGCTCGAGGTAACCGGGGCGCGGCAGGATGCAGCCGGTGTTGAACATGGCGGGCTCGGTGATCACGGCGGCGATCTCGTCGCCGCGCTCGTCCATGACCCGGCGGAAGCTGTCAGGGTCGTTCCAGGAGAGCACGATCAGCGTGTCGGCGAGCTCGGCCGGCACACCGGGGCCGGACGCCACCGGACGGGGATGCTCGGCCGGCCCGGCCTCGGCGGGGTCGACGTGGTTGCTCCAGTACACCACGTCCTGCCAGCCGTGGTAGTGACCCTCGAAGCGCACCAGCAGGCGCCGCCCGGTGACCGCCCGCGCCAGGCGCACGGCCGTGCCGACCGCCTCGCTGCCCGAGTTCGTGAAACGCAGCATCTCGACGCTGGGCACGGCGTCGACCACCTTCTCGGCCGCCGCGATCTCGAGCTCGTAGGGCGCGCCGAAGCAGGTGCCCAGCGAAGCGACGGCGTCCTGGACCTCCCTGGTGACGAGCGGGTGCCGGTGACCCAGGATCATTGGTCCGAGGCCGAGCAGGTAGTCGACATACTCGTGACCGTCGACGTCGGTGATACGCGAGCCGCTGCCGCTCCCGATGAACGGCGGGTAGGGGACCCAGCCGAACTTGAAGGTGCGGGCGCTGCTGCCGGCGCCGGCCGGCACGACACGGCGGGCGCGCTCGAACAGCTCGCGCGACCGTGGGTTGCGCTCGGTGAAGCGCGCTGCGAAGTCCATGGCATCCACTCCTGACGAACGGCACTGAGCGGACTTGGTATACTCTGTATGCTCAGTGTGCCGCCCATCCTATCGGGACGGCGGGCCGGAGCGCAACGATGAGCACGATCGGCGACGCCCGCCGAGACGGCGCCGAGAGGGCGGAAGACCCATGACCTTCATGCACGACGAGATCTGCGAGCAGCCCGAGGTCGTCGCGCGCCTGGGCGCCGACCTTGCTCCCTACCGCGACGCCGTGGCCGGTGCACGCGGCGCCGGCGTGCGGTTCGTGCTGTACGCGGCCCGCGGCACGAGCGACAACGCCGCCGTGTACGGCAAGTACCTGGCTACCATCCACGCCGGTTTGCCGGCCGGCCTGGCCGTGCCCAGCTCGGCTACCGTCTACGACACGGCGATCGACCTGCGTGAGTGCCTCGTGATCGGCATCAGCCAGAGCGGCGAGACGCCCGACGTGGCCGAGTACGTCGCCCACGCCCGCCGCGCCGGCGCCTTCACAGTCGCCGTCACCAACGAGGAGACCAGCCTGCTGGCGCGCCAGGCCCACATGGCGCTCGTCACTCATGCCGGCCGCGAACGAGCGGTGGCCGCCACCAAGACCTACACGAGCGAGCTCGCCGTGCTTGCCCTGTTCTGGGCGACCTGGTGCGACGACCCGGTGCTGCTCGCCGCGCTGCGCGACACGGTGCCCGATGCCATGCGCGCCGCCCTGTCGCTCGAGCTCGAGATCGCCGAGATCGCCCGCTGGCTGCGCTTCAGCGAGCGCCTCCTGGTGGCCGCCCGCGGCTACAACTTCGCGACGGCGCTCGAGGCGGCGCTCAAGTTCAAGGAGACCTCGTACATCGCCGCCATGCCCTACTCGGCCGCCGACCTCATGCACGGTCCGATCGCCATGGTCGAGCCGGGGTATCCGGCGATGATGTTCTCACTCGCCGGTCGGGCTCTTCCGGCCATGCGGCAGCTCGAGGACGACCTGCTGGCGCGCGGAGCCGAGATCGTCGTCGTCGAGGATGAGCCGTCGAGCGAGGACGGGCCCGCGCATGAGGACAGGCCCGGGCGTGGGCACGGGCCCGTGCGCGGGGATGGGCCTGTGCGCGGGGATGGTTTTGCGCGCGGGGAGGCCGGCAGAGACGGCAGGCGGCGTGCTCTTCGCCTGCCGCGCACCGTACCGGAGGCGGTGTCGCCGCTCACGGCGATCGTCCCCAGCCAGCTGCTTGCCTTACGGCTGGCCGACGTCCGCGGCTTCGACCCCGACAGGCCGCGCGGCCTGCAGAAGATCACGCGGACGCTCTAGTCGCTCCCGGCCCGGGCGCCCTTCGCATCGCAAGGGACCCTCCGGCCAAGTCGGCCGGCAGCGGCCGGCGCCGGGTCAGCGGTGGCGCAGCTTACGCGCGGCGACCTCGAAGACCGCCAGCAGCGTCAGACCGAGAACCCCCAGGTACACGATACCGAACCACATGTTTCGACCTTTCCCGGACGTCGCGCCCGTCGGGGCGCGAACGACGCACCTCGGACAGCTCAAAGCTTGCCCCGCGGCCAGTGAAGAACGTGTGAAATCGGCGGCGCCGGTGCTAAGAGTGCGCAAAGACCGCCGCCGCGCGGCGTGGCCCGCCGCACCCGCTCAAGCGGCGGCGCGATCGATGCGGCGCTCCTTTCGTGATTCTTAACGGATCGAGCGCTCGCCCTCACACCTCGTTAAGGACCCTTCGGGCACCATAGAGCGTGGTTCGGTCTCGCCGATCGGTTCGACGATCGAGGCCACCAGCCGCAGGTGTGACAGCACCCCTGCCGGCATCGGCCCCGCCCCCGGGGCCGAAAACCGAGACCGCCGGACCCGCAAGGGGTCCGGCGGTCTCGTCCACGTACGAATGACCCGCCGCCGGGCTGAAGCCCCGGACAGCGCCACAGCGTCGCGCCTCTCGGGGACCGCGCGCGACGGCTACTTCGTGATCCAGTAGTGCTCGAAGTCGAAGATCCACACCGGGTGCAGGTAAATGCCGCCGGTGCGCTTGGAGTGCAGCGTCGTCACGAGGTCCTGCCAGAGCATCACGCCCGGCGCCTGGCTCATGATGTGGGCCTGGATCTCCTGGAACTTCTGCACGCGGGCCACCGGGTCGGTCATGACCTGCGCGCTGGCCAGCGCCGCCTCGGTCTGCGGATCCCACCAGAAGCTCGGATTAGTGCCCTCGTCGATCGCCGAGCTCTTGCTGAACAGGCTGATGATGAAGTCGAAGGGGTCGGGGTAGTCCATCCACCAGTCGTTCAGACCGATGCCGACCGCACCCTTCTTGCCGATCAGCGTCCAGTACGACGGTTCCTCGAGCAGCTTGATGTTCGCCTTGACCCCGATCTGGGAGAGGTCGTACTGGATCGACTGCAGCACCGTGGGCCAGGGCGCGACGTTGTGCGAGTAGAGGGTCGTCGAGAAGCCGTTCGGGTACCCGGCCTGGGCGAGGAGCTGCTTGGCCTTGGCCGGATCGTAACCGTAGAAGTTCCCGGCGGCGCCGTCGACGTGGCCCGGCATGCCGGCCGGGTAGATCTGGGTGAGCTGCTGCCCCTCGCCCGAGAGGAGCTTCACGATCTTGGCGCGGTCGATGGCCCACGACAGCGCCTGGCGCACGCGGAGGTTGTCGAACGGCTTGACGGTCATGTTGAAGAACAGGTAGTTGAGCGAGACGGCCGGGTCGGCCACCACCTGGCTCTTCCACGTCGGGTTGGCGATCAGGCCGGGGTAGCTGGCCGGCGGGATGTAGTTGCCGAGCAGGTCGGCGTCGCCGCTCTGCACCTTGAGGACCGCGGTCGTCGGCGTGATGGAGAAGTCGAACTGCATCTTGTCGACGTAGCCGTCCTTGCCCGTGTAGTTCGCGTTGCGCACGAGCAGCAGGTCCTGGCTGGCCGTCCAGTGGTCGGCGACGTACGGCCCGGTGCCGAGCGGATGCCGGCCGACCTGCTTGCCGTACCTGGCGACCCACTCCTTGGCCACCGGCGCGCTGAAGGGCATCTCCATGATGTTGAGAAACGTCGCGATGGGCTTCTCGAGGTCGACCTCGAGGGTGTACTTGCCGGTCGCCTTGTAGCCGGTGATGGTCTTGGCCTTGCCGTTCAGAAAGGCCTGCAGGCCGACGATGCCGGTGTAGTAGCCCTTCGCCGGCGCCGTCGGCAGGCTCATCATGCGCTGGAAGCTGTAGACGAAGTCCTGCGCCGTGACCTCGCGGCTGACCGGCGGCGCGAACTTGATGCCGGGCCGGATATGGAAGATGTAGGTCTTGCCGCCGTTCGTGATGCCGCCGTTCCCCACGGTCGGCACCTCGGTCGCCATGTCGGCGATGATCTTGGTGCCGGCGGCGCCCGGGCCGCTGGAGTAGTTGAGCAGGTTGCCGAAGATGGCGTGCTCGATGGCCCAGCCGTTGCCCTCGAAGTCGATCGCGGGATCGAGCGTCTGCGGTTCGCCCTGGAAGGCGACGATGAGCGTGCCGCCGCGCTGCGGCGTGGTCGATGCCGCGCTCGCGCTTCCGCCGCCGCTCGTCGAGCTGCCGCAGGCGCCGAGCAGCGCCGCGCAGGCGAGGAGGGCGGCCAGCAGGACACCGGCTGCCGCGAGCGCGGGCCGGCGCCGCGCCGTGGAGATCCCACTCATGAAGGCTCCTTTCGTACCCCTGCCGGCCCCTGACGACCGGTGTGCTAACGTTAGCACAGGCATGATGCGCGACGACGGCCAGCACCCGCCGGCGCGCAACGACCGCGAGGAGCCTCTGCCGGTGCGACCCACCGATGCCGATCTGAACGACCTGCTCTGCGACCTGGTCGCGATCGACTCGACCAACCCCGGCCTCGTGCCGGGGGCGCCGGGGGG
>DATIYD010000517.1:0-3337 GCA_035517975.1 Thermoleophilia bacterium
CCCCCCCCCCCCCCCGCCGCCCCGTGGCAGCGCTGCCGGGAGTGCCTCGACACGCGTCTCGCCGAGGCGGCGCACGCCGCCGCGAGCCGCGGTCTCGCCCTCTTTTCGACCTCGCTGTCGGTGAGCCCGTGGCAGCAGCACGACCTGATCGCACGGGCCGGTCTTGCCGCCGCCGAGGCGGCCGGCGTCGAGTTCGTCTACGCCGACCTGCGCCGCTCCTATCCACGCAGCATCGACGAGAGCCGGCGCCTGGGCCTGTACCGCCAGCGCCACTGCGGCTGCGTGGCGGGCAAGTGGGAGGCCTGGCACGAACGCCGTGCGCGGCGTGCGCGTCCGGCCCGCGCGTGACGTCCGGCCCGACCCACCCGCGATGAGGCTCGACGAGCTCGACTACACGCTGCCGCCCGAGCTGATCGCCCAGGTGCCGCTCGAGCCGCGCGACGCCTCGCGTCTGCTCCTGGCCACCGGCGCCGGCACGTCGCTCGCGCTTCGCGACCAGGCCTTTCGCGACCTGCCCGGCCTGCTGCGTCCCGGCGACGTGCTCGTGCGCAACGACACCCGTGTGATCCCGGCCCGGGCGCACGTTCGCAAGGCGACCGGCGGACGCGTCGAGCTGCTGTTCCTCGAGCGCCTGCGCGATCCGGGCGCGAGCGGCGCCCAGAGTGTCGCCTGTCCGGCGTCGTCCGCCGCGGGGCCGGCGCGCGAGACCTGGGAGGTGCTGGCTCGCGGCCGCTTGCGCCCCGGCGAGACGCTGCGCAGCGAGGCGGCGCCCGAGACGTTCGCGGTCGAGGTCGGGGAGAGGCTCGGCGACGGGCGCTGGTCGGTGCGCTCGGCAGTGCCCGGCGGTGAGCCGCTCGGCGCCCAGCTCGCCCGTCACGGCGAGACTCCCCTGCCGCCCTACATCAGGACGGCGCTGGCCGACCCCGAGCGCTACCAGACCGTCTTCGCACGCCTGAGGGGCTCGGCGGCGGCGCCCACCGCCGGCCTGCACTTCACGGCCGAGCTCGACGGCGTGCTGCGCGCCGCCGGCATCGCTATCGAGCATCTCACGCTGCACGTCGGCCTGGCGACCTTCAAGCCGGTGACGACGGCGCGTCTCGAGGACCACCCGCTGCACGAGGAGCCCTACGTCGTCGAGCGCGCGGCGCTCGAGCGTATCGCGGCGGCGCGCGCCGCCGGCGGCCGGGTCGTGGCCGTGGGCACGACGATGGTGCGTCTGCTCGAAGAGCTGGGCGCATCCGGCGCGCTCGAGCCGCGCGCCGCCGACGCGACCGGCGCGGCCACTCCGGCGACCGGCGCGGCCACTCCCGCGGCCGGCCACGGGCTGCTCGAGGGCCGCACCTGCCTGTTCATCACGCCGGGCCATCGGTTCACCGCCGTCGACGGCCTGATCACGAACTTCCACCTGCCGCGTACCAGCCTGCTCGCTCTGGTCATGGCCTTCTGCGGCGTCGAGGAGACCCGCCGCATCTACGATCACGCCGTGGCGCGGCGGTATCGCTTCTACAGCTTCGGTGACGCCATGCTGGCCTGGGCGCGGGAGGCGTCGCGGTGAGCGCCTTCACGTTCGAGCTCGAGGCGACGAGCGGCCGCGCCCGCGCCGGGCGCCTGCGCACGCCGCACGGCGACGTGCTCACCCCCTGCTTCATGCCGGTCGGCACCAAGGCGACGGTCAAGGCCGTCCTGCCGCCTGCCCTGCGGGCCGTGGGCGCCCAGGTGGTGCTGGCCAACACCTATCACCTCTACCTGCGGCCCGGCGTCGAGCTGGTACGCGCGCACGGCGGGCTGCACGACTTCATGGGCTGGCCGGGCACCATCCTCACCGATTCGGGCGGCTTTCAGGTCTTCAGCCTGGCCGACACGCGGATCGTCTCCGACGACGGCGTCGAGTTCACCTCGGTCTACGACGGCTCGCGCCACGAGTTCACGCCGGCCCTGGCCGTCGCGGCTCAGGAGGCCCTGGGCGCCGACATCGTGATGTGCTTCGACGAGTGCGCGCCCGGCACGCTGGGTCGCGACGAGATCGAGCGTGCCGTCGCGCGCACGTCGCGCTGGGCCGCCGAGTGCCGGGCGGCTCAGACGCGCGACGACCAGCTCCTGGTGGGCATCGTCCAGGGCGGGGTCGACGACGAGCTGCGTCGCCGCTCGGCGGCGGAGCTCGTCGCCCTCGACTTCGGCGCCTATGCGATCGGCGGTCTCTCGGTCGGCGAGCGCGGCGACCAGATGCTGGCCACGGTGAGCCTCATGGACGAGCTGCTGCCGGCCGACCGCTTCCGCTACTTCATGGGCATCGGCGACCCCGAGGGCATCCTCGACGTCATCGCGCGCGGCGTCGATCTGTTCGACTGCGTGCTGCCCACCCGCCTGGCGCGCACCGGCGCGGCCTTCACCTCGCGGGGGCGCGTCAACCTGCGCAACGCGCGCTACGCAGACGACCTCGGCCCGCTCGATCCCGACTGCGATTGCGCCTGCTGCCGCGGCTATACCAGGGCGTATCTGCGCCATCTGGTGAACCAGAAGGAGATCGCGGGCATGCAGTTGGTATCTGAACACAACCTGCGCGTTCTGGTACGATTGTGCGAGCGCGCGCGCGTCGCCATTCAGGCCGACGCGTTCGATGAGTTCGTCAGCGAGGTGCGCGCGCGCCGCACGATGCCCGACGACGAGAGGAGAACACTTCCGTGATCATCTATCTGCTGGTCTTCGTAGTCATCGCGTTCATGCTGTACACGACGTACAGTCAGCAGCGCCGCGCGAAGAGGGCGCAGGAGCAGCTGCAGCGCATGGTCAAGAAGGGTGACGAGGTCCTCACGGTGGGCGGCATGTTCGGGACCGTGCGCAAGGTGGGCGACGACTTCGTCGTTCTCGAGGTCGCCGACCGCACGAAGATCCGCTTCTTGCGGCGCGCCATCCGCGAGATAGTGAACGAAGAAGAAGACGTCGAAGAAGACGAGGAAGAGTACGTCGACGACGAGTACGACGAGGCCGAGTACGACGACGAGGCCGAGTACGACGAAGAGGCCGAGGGCGAAGAGGCCGAGGGTGACGAGGTCTACGACGAGGCCGACGAAGGCGACGACGCCGATGAAGCCGATGAGGCCGGCGAAGCCGATGAAGGCGACGAGGCCGAAACCGACGAGAGCGACGAACCTGCCGCCGACGAGCTGACCGCGGGCACCGACGGCGCCGACGAGGCGGTCGATGCTCCGGCCGACGCGGTGCAGGCGCCCGAGCCGCCGACGCCGCCCAAGGGCAGCTAGCTCGGCGATCCTTTCGCGACCCGGCCGGTCGCGGGTCTCGACGTGGTGAGCGGTCGACAGGGGCGGGGGGGGGGGGG
>DATIYD010000518.1:0-5089 GCA_035517975.1 Thermoleophilia bacterium
CGCCTGCACGACGAGGCCGTTGCCCGCGTAGATCACCACATGGTGGATGGGGCTGCCAAAGAAGACGAGGTCGGCGGGCTCGAGCTGCGACTCGGGCACCGGTGTGCCCATCTCGGCCTGGAAGGCCGCGAAGTGCGGGAACGAGACGCTGTAGCGGGCGTAGACGTAGAGCACGAGGCCGGAGCAGTCGAAGCCGCTCGGGCTGGCGCCGCCCCAGACGTAGGGCACGCCCAGGAACCGCAGCGCGTCGCGGACCACGCCGACCTGCGCCGCCGTGCCGTGGATGGCGCCGATCTGGGCGAGCGCCGCGCGGCCCAGGCGGCCGGCGGCGAGCTCCTCGCGCCGGGTGCGCTCGTCGATGATCTTCTTGATGCGGCCGTTGAGCCCGTCGAGGATCGCCTGCCGTTCGGCCAGCTTGTCGGAGATCGTGGCGCGCTCGGCGTCGGCCTGCTGCTGCACGAGCATGGCCTGGTCGCGCTTCCTGGCGATCGCGTCCTGGAGCGTGTCGATCTGCTTGACCGTCGCGACGAAGCCGTCGCGCAGCTGGCGGTCCTGCTGGTTCAGGCGCTTCAGGAACTCGATACGCGCCGCGGCGTCGTTCAGGCTGCCGCCGCTGAGCAGCTCGTCGAGCAGGCCGTAGTCGCCCATCTTGTACAGCCAGGCGAGATGAGAGCCGAGGACGGCCTGCTGGCGGGCGAGGTCATCCTGCTGCTGGGCGAGCTGCAGGCGCACCGTACCGAGCTGAGCCTGGATCGCGGCGAGCCGCGATTCGGCCTGATCCCAGTCCTCGACCACGACCTCGAGACGGTCGTCGAGGGCGGCGACCTGCTTCTGCACCTGGTCGGCGCTGCGCTGGAGCTCGGGCAGGGTCGTCGGCTGCTTGGTGGCGACGATGACGGTCGGGTTCGCGGCGCGCGACGGGCCGGCCGAGAGGAGGCCGGCAGCGAGGACGCAGCCGGCCAGCAGGCAGGCCACAAGGACGGCCGGAGCCGGTCGCCGGCGGCGGCAGTGGCGGCTCTGGATGTCGGGTACCGTGCGCATGGGGGCGTCACGGTCTCTATCGGCGGGATGGGCCGCGGCTTGACCGGCGCCGGGAGCCTTTACAGCCTGTTGGCGCGGCGGTATACTGCCATCCCCAGTTGGGGAACCATCCGACTGGTCGGCGACGCGGGGTGGAGCAGTCCGGTAGCTCGTCGGGCTCATAACCCGAAGGTCGCAGGTTCGAATCCTGCCCCCGCTACCAAGCCTTCCGGGGCGCCCGTTCGGGCGCCCTATTTTTGTGGTCGACGGCGTTCGCGTGGGCGCAGCGTACTATGCTGTCACGCGGCGGACGACACGAAGAGGGCGGGAGGAGCGGCGCGATGGTGACGACGGTGATCGTGAACGGCAGTCCCTACGGCAGTGAGCTGCCCTACAACGCTCTCCGCCTGGCCGGCGCCCTGCTCGTGAAGGAGCACTGGGTCGAGCTCTTCTTCCTCGGCGACGGTGTCCACACCGCGCGGCGCGGCCAGGACCCGCGTGGCGCCCACGCCTCGCTCGAGGAGATGCTCACCGAGCTCACCGCCAAGGGCGCCGTCGTGACGCTCTGCGGCACCTGCTGCCAGACCCGTGGCCTCACGGCCGACGACGTCGTCGACGGCGTCACGCTCGGCACCATCCACGACCTCGCCGACCTCGTCGCGCGCAGCGACCGGGTCGTCTCGTTCTAGGCGTCTGAGGCCGTGGACCCCGCCGGCAGCCGGCGCGCGAGCGCCGCCACGGTGGCCGCGCTGCGCCGGCGGGCGGCCGACTTCGTGGCCGCCGGCGCGCTCCTGCGCCCGGGCGAGCGGGTCCTGCTCATGCTGTCGGGCGGCGCCGACTCGATGGCCCTGCTCGACCTTGTGGGCGCGGTCGACCGGCGGCTCGGCCTGGGGCTCGCGCTCTCTGCCCTGCACGTCGATTACGCCACGCGCGGCTCCGCCTCGGCCCGCGATCGCCGCATCGTGACCGACGCCTGCCGCACGCTCGGCGTGCCCCTGCACGTCGTGCGTCTGGCACGCAAGCCGGAGGGCGCCGCCTTTCAGGAGCGCGCCCGCACGCTGCGCTACGAGGCCGCGCGCGAGATCGTGGCGCGCGGCGAAGCCGACGTCGCCGTCACGGCGCACAATCGCGACGACCAGGCCGAGACCGTGCTGTATCGCCTCGTCAAGTACGCGGCGCCGTCGTCGCTGCGCGCCATGCGGCCGCGCGAGGACGGCCTCGCGCGGCCCCTGCTGTGCCTGGGGGCGGCCGAGCTGCGGACCTACTGCCGCGAGCTCGGCATCGTCTACGGCGACGACGAGACCAACGCCGCCACCGACTACCGCCGCAACCTGCTGCGTCACGAGGTCCTGCCCGTGCTCGAGACCATCAATCCGCGCGTGGCCGAGACGCTGGCCGACGCCGCGGCGCTGGCCGACGACGAGCACGCCGTGCTCGCGGAGGCCGTCGACGGCGCCTGGGAGCGGGTCGCCCGGCCCTTCGCGGGCGCGCCGGGCGACGGTCCTTGGGCTCTCGATCTGATCGCCCTGGCCGGCGAGCCGCCGGCCCTGCGAGCCCTGTGCCTGCGCCGCCTCGTGCGCGGTGTGCTCGGCAGCGACGCGCTCATCGGACGCCGGCTCACCCAGCGGCTGACCGAGCTCGCCGCCGGCACGGCGGGCTCACGCGGCGTGAGCCTGAGCGCCGGCCACGAGGCACTGCGCGAGTACCGGCTGCTGACGGTGAGGGCGCGGGCGGGCACGCATGCGTGCCCGCCCGCGCCCCTGCTGCCGGGCTCCTCGACCGTCTTCTGCGGCCGGCGCTTCGGCGCCGAGCTGCTCGTCGGGCCGAGCTTCGCCGCCGCGCCGGCCGAGGCCTGGCTGGCCGTGCCGGGACCCGGGTGCGAGGTCGTCTTGCGTCACCCGCGCCGCGGCGACCGTCTGCGGCCCTTCGGCATGGCGAGCGAGGTGCTGCTCTCCGACTTCTTCACCGGCGCCCGCGTGCCGCGAGCGCGGCGCCCGGGCGCCGTGGTGGCCGAGGTGGACGGTCGGCTGGCCTGGGTGTGTCCGGGCCGCAGCTCCGAATGGTTCCGGGTCGGTCCGGGGACGCCATATACTCTGCACATCTTCCCGGAGTCAACGGAGGCGACGTGATCGACCCCATCGGCGACACCCTGGTAGGCCGCGAGGAGTTGCGCGCGAAGATCGCCGAGCTCGGCGAGCGCATCTCGATCGACTACGAGGGCAAGGACCTCGTGCTCGTCGGTGTGCTCAAGGGTGCGGTGTTCTTCCTGGCCGATCTCGCCCGTACGCTCACCGTGCCCTGCGCCATCGACTTCATGGCGGTCACGAGCTACGGCTCGTCGACCGACTCGTCCGGGGTGGTGCGCATCCTCAAGGACCTCGACCATCCCATCGAGGGGCGCGACATCCTGATCGTCGAGGACATCATCGACTCAGGGCTCACCCTGAGCTACCTGCTCAAGAACCTGCGCTCGCGCAAGCCCGCCTCACTCGAGGTGTGCGCCCTGCTGACCAAGCCGGAGCGCCGGCGCATCAACCTCGACTGCCGCTACATCGGCTTCGAGATCCCCAACGTTTTCGTCGTGGGCTACGGTCTCGACTGGGCGGAGCGATACCGCACTCTCGATCACGTGGCAGGCGTGCGCGACGAGACCATCGCCGAGCTCTCGTCGAGCCCTCAGGATTCTTTGTCCTAGCCTCGAGGGTATGCTAGGGTCAAGCGTCCACCGGGCGCCCCACGACATGTCGGTCCCCTCTCAGAGAGAGATGACGTGAGCAGATTCATCCGGAGCGCGTTCTTCCCCATCCTCGTCGTCATCATCCTGGCGCTCGTGCTCAACATGGTGCTCAGCCGCCGGGGCAACGGCACCACCACCTCCACGAAGCCCGCCTACGCGGGCGTCACCTCGGTGCAGAACACGAAGACGCAGCCGCTCTCGCAGCTCACGACCGACCTCGCCGCCGCCAACGTGCGCAGTGTGGTGGTCGACAACCAGACGCAGGCGGCCAAGGTCACGACCGGCCCGCCGACCGTCACGCCGTCGACCGGCGCCTCGTCGACCGGCGCCGCGACGAGCGGCGCGTCGTCGACCACGTCGCCCGCGCCCTCTCCCAGCGCTTCGGCCGCCGCCGGCGGCTCCTTGAGCACGTCCGCGGCCGGCTCGGTCTACGGCGTGGTGTATCCCGACGCCGCCGGCTTTGCCGCGCTGCTCGACAAGTACAAGGTCACGCCGGTGGCCGGCTCCGTGCCGACCACGAGCACGCCGCGCAGCTTCGTGAACGACCTGCAGAACGGGCGCGTCGCCTCGGTCGTCATGAACACCAAGAACCAGTCGCTGCAGGTGACGCTCAAGGACGGCAAGACCAAGTACACGGTGTCCTACCCCGACACGACCACCACCGCGCAGCTCATCAACCAGTACAACGTGCAGCTCGTCTCGAAGAGCCCCGGCAGCCCGCTCTGGGGCAGCCTGCTGTCGTTCGTCCTGCCGCTCGTGCTTATCCTGGGTTTCTGGTTCTTCATCATGAACCAGATGCAGGGCGGCGGCTCCAAGGTCATGAGCTTCGGCAAGAGCCGGGCGCGGCGCGTCAGCGTCGACTCGCCCAAGGTCACCTTCAAGGACGTGGCCGGCATCGACGAGACCGTCGAGGAGCTCCAGGAGATCAAGGAGTTCCTCGAGAACCCCAAGAAGTTCCAGCAGCTCGGGGCGCGCATCCCCAAGGGCGTCTTGCTGTTCGGCCCGCCCGGCACCGGCAAGACCCTGCTGGCGCGGGCCGTGGCCGGCGAGGCCGGGGTGCCGTTCTTCTCCATCTCGGGCTCCGACTTCGTGGAGATGTTCGTGGGCGTCGGGGCGAGCCGTGTGCGCGACCTGTTCGACCAGGCCAAGCAGAACTCGCCCTGCATCATCTTCATGGACGAGATCGACGCGGTCGGGCGCCATCGCGGCACGGGCATGGGCGGCGGTCACGACGAGCGCGAGCAGACCCTGAACCAGCTCCTGGTCGAGATGGACGGCTTCGAGATGAAGGACAACATCATCCTGATCGCCGCCACCAACCGCCCCGACATC
>DATIYD010000519.1:0-2861 GCA_035517975.1 Thermoleophilia bacterium
GCCGCCGACGACAGCGCCGGGCAGCGCGACCTGGCCGCCTTCGGCTCCAGCGACAGAGTGCGCTACTACTGGGCGCGGACCGACGTGCGCGCCGCGCTGGACCGCCTGCTCGACAACCTCGCGGCGCGGCGCGGCGCGGCCACGCCCCCCGCGAGCCTCATCCGCGACCGTATCCGAGGCGTGATCGCGCCCTACGCCGAGGCCTGCGGGCTGCGCTGACTCGCGGGCCACTTGCGCGCAACGCCGACTCGAGGGCCCTGCGTGCAACGCCGACTCTCGGCGATCGCGGGCTGCGCTGACTCGCGGGCCACCCGCGCGCAACAGCGACCCGCGAACGCTCGCGGTTCGCGCTAGCTCGCGGGCGCCGGGGTCTCCGCGAGCTCGGCCGGAAGCGCCACGCCGGTCGCGGCGTCGAAAACGTGCACCGCATCGGTGCGCAGGCCGAGCGGCAACAGCTCGCCCGGGTGCACGTCGGTGAAGCCCTGCAGGCGGGCGGCCACGCGGGCTCGCGAGCCCGGCAGCGGCGCCGGCAACGCGCGGTCGATCTCGACCGAGGCGACCTCGCCCGGCACCTCACCGTACACCAGTGTCTCGTTGCCGAGCTCCTCGACCAGGTCGACGGTCATCTCGAGTGACGGCAGACCGGTCGCCGAGCGGGCCGGCAGCAGGGCCTCGGGCCGGAACCCGAGCACCACGTGGCCGTCTGGCGCGCCGCCGGCCCGCAGCTCGAGGCCGCCGGCGCGCAACAGGCCGCCGACCACCTCGCCGCGCAGCAGGTTCATCGACGGCGTGCCCATGAAGGCGGCCACGAACAGGTCGCGCGGATGACGGAAGACCTCCTGCGGTGTGCCGACCTGCAGCAGCCGGCCCCCGTTCAGCACGGCGATGCGGTCGCCGAGGGTCATCGCCTCCGCCTGGTCGTGGGTCACGTACAGGCTGGTCACGCCGACCCGGCGCTGCAGCTCGAGGATCTCGGCCCGCATCTGCCCGCGCAGCTTGGCGTCGAGGTTGGAAAGCGGCTCGTCGAGCAGGAACACCTGGGGCTCGCGCACCAGCGCCCGGCCCATCGCGACGCGCTGCGACTGGCCGCCCGAGAGCTCGGCCGGGTGACGGCCCAGCAGGTCGTCGAGCCCGAGGATCGCGCTCATCGCGCGCACGCGCCGATCGACCTCAGACCTCGGTACCCTGTGCTCCCTCAGACCGAAGGCGAGGTTGTTGTAGACGGTCAGGTACGGATACAGCGCGTAGTTCTGAAAGACCATGGCCACGTCGCGCTTGCGCGGCGGCAGCTCCTGCACCTCGCGGTCGCCGATCAGGATGCGGCCCGACGTGGGCTTGGCGAGGCCGGCCACGCAGCGCAGGGCCGTGGTCTTGCCACAGCCGGAGGGGCCGACGAGGATCAGCATCTCGCCGTCCGCGATCTGCAGATCGAGGCCCTCGAGCGCCACGGCCGGCGGCTTGCCGGCGAACACCTTGCGGACAGCCTCGAGTGTGACCGTCGCCATCGCTAGCCTCTCAGTCCCCGCATCGCCAGCCTCTCAGTCCCCGCATCGCCATCGCCAGCCTTTCAGTCCCTGCGCCATCTCTACCCCTTCAGTCCCTGCGTCGCCAGCGACTGCACGAACCAGCGCTGGGCGAAGATGAAGATGACCAGCATGGGGATCTGCGTCGTGACCGTGCCGGCCATGATCAGCGGCCAGTTGATCGAATGCGCCCCCTGGAACGTCATGAGCCCGAGCTGGAGCGTGAAGTGCTTCTCGGACTGGATGGCGATCAGGGGCCAGAGAAAGTCGTTCCAGGTCCACAGCAGCGTCATGATGCCGACCGTGGCTAGCGGGGCGCGCATCGAGGGCAGCACGACCTTGACCAGCGTGCCGAGGCGGCCGGCGCCGTCGATGCGCGCCGCCTCCTCGATCTCGACCGGCATGGTCTTGAAGAACTGGCGCAGCAGGAACACGCCGAACGGCGTGACCAGGTTCGGCGCCATCAGCGCCGGCAGCGAGTCGACGAGACCCAGGCCGCGCACGATCAGCAGGGTCGGCACCATGACGACCTGGAACGGCACCATCAGGGTCGCCAGGATCACCAGGAACAGGGCGCCGCTGCCGAAGAACCGGATGCGAGCCAGGGCGTAGCCGGCCAGGCTGCAGAACACGAGGTTCGAGATCACCACCGTGACCGAGACGATCGTCGTGTTGAGCAGCCAGCGGCCGAAGGGCGCCTGTGTCCAGGCGTCGATGTAGTTGTGGAACTGCAGGGCGAAGTGCAGCCCAAAGGTGCGCGACTGGGCGAGCGTCTGCAGGCTCGTCACCACGAGCCAGAAGAACGGGAAGAGCATGACCACCGCGAGCGGGATCAGCACCAGATGCCAGGCGCTCGGCGTCCAGCGCCGGGTCGTCACCAGGTCGTCGGGCCGGATATCCCCCGGCCTGAACTCCTCCGGTCTGAACTCGTCTGGTCTGAGGATGGCTTCGCTCACGGCCGACCCCTACGAGCGGTAGTGGACGAGTCTGCGGCCGATCAGCAGCTGCACGACGGTGAGGAGCAGGATAGCCAGGAAGACGACGTAGGCGATCGCCGTCGCGTAGCCCGCCTGGAAGAAGGCGAAGGCCTGCTGGAACAGGTAGTAGACGACCACCGTCGTGCTGGCCAGCGGCCCGCCACGCGTGATCACGTAGATCTCGTCGAAGAGCTGCAGCGCGTTGATCGACAGCCACACGACGAGGAACAGGGTGGTCGGCCCGAGCAGCGGGAACTGCACCCGCCAGAAGGCCCGCCAGCGGGTCGCGCCGTCGATCTCGGCGGCCTCGAGCAGCTCGCTGGGTATGCCCTGCAGGGCGGCCATGTAGATGACGACGGCG
>DATIYD010000520.1:0-2397 GCA_035517975.1 Thermoleophilia bacterium
GGCGGCGGGGCCTGCCGGCCCCGCCGCCCGCGCCGGTCGTCAGCGACCCAGCGTCGACACGCCGCCCAGTTCGGGCCGCCGCCGGCCCAGTCGGCCGGCACGCTCGCGCGCGCGCTCCTCTGGCGGCACGGGACACTCGTCGGCGCACTGCCAGCGGCGTCCGGGCCAGCCGATCCGTGGACCAACGGCGGTGACCAGCCCGGGCACCAGCGCGGAGCGCACGATGAACGTGTCGAGCAGCACGCCGATGGCCACGCCCAGGCCGACCTCGACCAGGTACTTCACCGGCTCGGAGGCCAGGATGAGGAACGTGCCGGCCAGCACGAGACCGGCGCTCGTGAGCACGCCGCCGGTCACGGCCACGGCCCGCTCGGTGCCGTCGTGCAGGCCGCGCTTGAACGACTCGGCGCGGATGCGGGTCGTGATGAAGATGTTGTAGTCGCTGCCGAGAGCGACCAGGAAGATGAACATGTAGAGGGGCACCTGGAAACCGAACGAGCTCCAGCCGAACACGAAGCGCGTGATCAGGATGACGGCGCCGGTCGCCGCTGCGAACGACAGCAGGTTCGAGGCCAGCAGGAGCGCCGGCGCGACCAGCGAGCGCAGCAGCAGGCCCAGCACGATGGCGGTGACGAGCAAGGCGATCACGCCGACCACGACCGTGTCGCGGTTGGAGAGGCGATAGAGGTCGTGGCTGAGGGCGCTCGCGCCGGCCACCTGGGCAGTCGCTCCCGTGGCGGCCGCGACACGGCCAACGTGGCCGCTCAGCGCCCCGACGTCGGTGATCGCCGTCTTGCCGTAGGGGTCGCTCGCCATGATCACCTGGTACTGCACGACGCGGCCGTCGCTCGCCGTGCCGGCCGGAAAGGCGACCAGCACGTCGGGGGAGCTTTTGATGGCGGCGAGCAGGGCGCCCGACTGCGCCGCGGTCGGCGGCGTGTCGTAGGTGGCCACCACCTGCGTCGGGGCCAGCGCCCCGGCCGGGAAGTGCTGCTGGACGAGCTTGTAGCCCTGCGTGGCCGGCGTGCTCTGCAGGAAGTTGTCGATGAAGTTCAGCGTCGGGGTGTAGGCGGTGAGGCCGACGGCCAGCGCGCCGAGGATCGCCACCGTGATCGCCACGGCACGCCAGGGGCGGCCCACGACGGCGCCGGCCACGCGCTGCCAGGCGCCGTGCTTCGAGGGCTGCCCGATCCGCGGGATGCGCGGCCAGAAGGCGGCCCTGCCGAGCAGCGCAAGCAGCGCCGGTATGAGGGTGAGCGCCGCGATGAACGTGACGGCCACGCCGACGGCGATGGCGGGGGCGAACGACGAGAAGGTCGGCAGCTTGGCGAACGAGAACGACAGGATGGCCAGCACGACGGTGATGCCGCTGGCGGCGATCGCCTCCCAGGTGCCGAGCAGACCCAGGGCCAGCGCGTGGCGCGGCTGCTCCTCGGTGTGCAGGTACTCGCGATAGCGCGAGATCAGCAACAGGGCGTAGTCGGTGCCGGCGCCGAACAGGAGCACGATCATGAGCGAGATCGCGATCTTGTTCACCGTGTAGTGCAGGGCGGAGGCTCCCACGCCCAGGAGGCCGGTCGCCACGATGTAGGCGATACCCACGGTGAAGAGCGCGACCAGCGGCAGGATCGGAGAGCGGTAGACCAGCAGCAGCAGCACGAGCACGATGAGCACGCTGCCGGCGAGCAGCTTGGTGTCGAGGCTCGAGAAGATCTTGTAGCTGTCGGTGCCCAGGCCGCCGACCCCCGTCACGTACGCCTTCATCGAGCCGCTGTTGGCGGTCAGATGGTCCTGGATCGCGGCCACGTGGTCGCGGTAGGTCTGCTGGCTCGGATCTCCCGTCAGGGTGGCGGCGATCAGCGCACCCTTGCCGTCGGGGGCGAACTGCACCACGGGCCGGCCGACCAGGCCGACGCCGCCGGTCGTCAGATACCGGGCGCCGCGCTGCACGGCGGCGCGATCGGCGGCGGTGAGCGGCGCCGCGGAGCCGTAGGCGACGATGATCTGGGTGCCCTTGGCTTTGGGAAACGCGGCGTCGAGCGCGTTCTGGGCGCGCTGCGCCGGCGCGCTCGACGGGAGTTGCTGCGCGTCGTTGCTGGTGTGCGCCGACAGCTTGGGACCCACGAACGGGATGGTCGCGAGCGCGATCCACACGGCGACCACGACGAACGGCTGCCAGCCACGCGTCGACCAGGTGATGATACGGCCCATGTCTCGTTACCCTCCGACTCCGGCTCGAGAGGCCTGGTCTCGCGAGACCTATAAGCCGGATAGTTTACCTCTCGTTTACCGCGTGGCGGGTGGTTCGTAACCCGACCTGGACGAGCTCAGGCGCTACGCACCCGTGCCTCGACGCTGCCGTCGGGGTGACCGACCAGGACCTCGTCGGCCATGCCG
>DATIYD010000521.1:0-10841 GCA_035517975.1 Thermoleophilia bacterium
GGCGGCAAGGGCATCCGCGTGGTCTACGACGCCGATGCCCTTGCCGCCGCCGTGCGCCAGGCGAGCGGCGAGGCCCAGGCCGCCTTCGGCGACGGCGCCGTCTACGTCGAGAAGTACCTGGCCAGGCCGCGCCACGTCGAGATCCAGATCCTGGCCGACGGCGAGGGCCACGCCATCCATCTGGGCGAGCGCGACTGCTCCATCCAGCGCCGCCATCAGAAACTGATCGAAGAGGCGCCATCGCCGGCCGTCTCGCCCGAGCTGCGGGCGCGCATGGGCAAGGCCGCCGTCGACGCCGCCGTCGCCGCCGGCTACAAGGGCGCCGGCACGGTCGAGTTCCTGCTCGACCCGACCGGCGAGTTCTACTTCATGGAGATGAACACCCGCGTGCAGGTCGAGCACTGCGTGACCGAGATGGTGACCGGCATCGACATCGTCAAGACCGGCATCCGCGTGGCCGCCGGCGAGGGTCTTCCCATCCGTCAGGACGACGTGGCCATCGCCGGCCACGCGATCGAGTTTCGCGTGAACGCGGAGGATCCGGACCGCGACTTCCTGCCTGCCCCAGGCACGGTGAGCGGCTGGTCGCCGCCGGGCGGCCCCTGGGTGCGTCTCGACTCGCACGTCTACCCCGGCTACGTGGTGCCGCCCTACTACGACAGCCTCCTGGCCAAGCTCGTGGTCTGGGGCCGGGACCGCAGCGAGACCCTTGCCCGGGCCCGCTGGGCGCTCTCGCAGTTCCGGGTCGAGGGCGTGCCCACGACGATCCCCTTCCACCTGCGTGTGCTCGGGCACCCGCTCTTCCTGGCCGGCACCGTCTCGACCCACTTCATCGACGAGGACCTCGAGGACGCGGCGGTCGGCGTAGAGCCTCCTCCCGCGGGGTAGCTACTCGGGAGAAGAGGCCCGCCGCAGGGGGCCGCGAAGCCCCGAACCGGGAGATCCCTGATGTCCTTGCTCTCAGACGACGAGTCCGACCGCCTGCGCGAGCTGCTGGCCGACGAGCTGACGGCCGACGTGCGGCTCATCCACTTCACCCAGCACGACGCCGAGCCGGCCGAGGCGCCTCGGGCCGCGGCCGACGAGCCGCCCGACGACGAAGGCTCCTGCACGAGCTGCGCCGACACCGAGGAGCTGCTCGCCGAGCTCGTCGCGACCAACGACCATCTTGCCCTCGAGGTCCACGACGTGGCCGCCGAGCCCGCGCTCGCCGAGGAGTTCGATATCGAGCGCGTGCCGGCCACGCTGATCGCCGGCCCCGGTGCGCAGGGCACCTTGCGCGTGTTCGGTCTGCCCTCGGGCTACGAGTTCGCCACCCTGCTCGAAGATCTGATCGACGTGTCGGCCGAGAACGACGACCTGGGAGCCGAGGCTCACGAGGCGCTCGAGGGTCTGAGCAGCGAGGTCCACCTGCAGGTCTTCGTCACGCCGACCTGTCCGCACTGCCCGTCGGCGGCGCGCACCGCCCACAGGCTCGCCATGGCGAGCCCGCGGGTGACCGCCGATGTGATCGTCGCCAACGACTTCCCCGAGATGGCGGAGCGCTACGATGTGACCGCCGTGCCCAAGGTCGTGATCGATGACGAGCGCGGCTTCGTGGGCGCCCTGCCCGAAGACGAGTTCGTGGCCGCCGTCTTCGAAGCGACCGGGTAGGGCCGCCTCTCAAGCTCTTCATGTCGGGCGCGTACGCCGCCGGCGGCGGGGGTAAGGACTCGGGCTCTCGCTTCGAGCCCCTACCGACCGTCTGACGCTCCCTGTCGGCCAGGGGACCGTGATCGGCGGAGGGAGTAAGCTCGCCGCGATGACTCGCGTGCCCCGTCCACGTCGCAGACTCGCCTGCTCGGTTGTCCTGGCCGGCCTGTCGGCCCTTGCCTTGCTCTCGGGTTGCGCGAGTGCCCCGAGCTCCGGCATCGTGGGCGACTCGCCATGGCAGCTTCTCGGGACCATGCCGCTCTCGAGCTTCGCCTTCAGCGACGAGGTCCGTGGCTGGGGCGTCGACTCCTCCTCGACGGGTTTGATGACGAGCAGCGACGGGGGCCACGATTGGGGACCGGCCACGGGGCGCATCGTCGGCGCGCCGGCCGCGGACGGCCTGCCGGCGACGGTCGATCGCCTGGTGCAGCCGCTCCAGGTGGTGCGTGCCGACGCCGCGGTGTTCGTCGCCTACGACGATCGCCTCCCGCTCGGCGGCAGCGAGGTGTCGATGCCGCGGGCGGCGCGATCTGGGATCCTGGTGAGCGTCGACGGCGGGCTCACGTGGCGGCCGTGTCTGTCGCTCGCCGGCCCCCGCGACGTCGTGCTCTTCGTGGCCGCCACCGATGCGAGCCATCTCTGGGCGCTCTGCCGTTCGATCCCCACGAGCGAGACGGCGGGCCCGATCGATGCTCCCCCCTTCCTGCTGCGCACGAGCGACGGTGGGCGGCACTGGGTGCGTCTCGGCACGCGGCAGATCGGCGACCCTGCCCTTCCCGGCGCGCTCGGTGTGCCGCTCGTCTTCGTCGATAGCCGGCACGGCTGGTCTCTCTGGGACGGCAGTCCCGCTCCCTTCGTGCGCGTCACGGCAGACGGCGGGCGCACCTGGTCGCCGGCGGCCCAGGTGCAGAACGTAGGCCTGGGCGTCTGTGCCCTCGACGCCCGGCACGCCTGGATCGCGACCGGCACGACACGACAGGCGGTCGGCGGCCTGTTCGCCACGAGCGACGGGGGCAGGAGCTGGACGCGCAGCGCCCGTTTCACGAAGATCCCACTCGCCGCCGTCTACTTCGCCGACGAAGACGACGGCTGGGCGGTCGCCGCCGGCTCGACCGGCGCCGCCGCGATGCGCGGCATCTACGCCACGTCGGACGGCGGCAGGCACTGGCGGCGAGAGCTCACGCCGGCCCCGTCGGATCAGGCCTGGGGTCGCCCCGGCTGGCAGTTCTGCCGGGCCGGCACCACGCTCGTCGTCGGGTGCGAGGGCGAGATGTTCTCGAGGCCGCTGCCCGTGTCGGCGCTGTAGCCGACGCCCGCACACATAGGCGGAGGCGGGGTCGGGGCGGAGGGCGAACTCTGAGCGTGAGCACTACCCGCGGCGTGAGCCGCGGGTGCCATACTCGGTTTCGCGAAGCGAGAGCCCGAGTCCCGGCCCCGTCGCAGCCGACGGCGAGGCAATGGCCGGCGGGCGACTTACGAGTCCGGCTCGGGTTCCTCTGGCCGGATGGCAAAGCCGGCGGCCGCGATCCGCTCGAGCAGCTCGGCGGCGGGTGCGCGCAGCAGCGCATCGACCGTGGCCGGATCGTCGCCGCGCGTCGAGAGCGTGATGCGCAGC
This sequence comes from Thermoleophilia bacterium, assembly GCA_035517975.1. GTDB lineage: Bacteria > Actinomycetota > Thermoleophilia > UBA2241 > UBA2241 > Bog-752. The sequence continues at coordinate 3,308 of DATIYD010000521.1, forward strand.
CGGACGGCCGGCCCCATCACCTTGGCCCGCGACTTGACGTAGACCTCGGGGTGCGCAGTCTCGACCGAGCCGAGGATGTCGGCGATGGCCGACTCGTCCTGCAGGTCGACGACGAGGGTGCGCTCCTCGTAGTGGGCGGCGTGGAAGATGCGCGAGAAGACCGGCCCGAGCGACTGGTCGGCGATGGCGGCGAGCTCCTCGGGCACGCCGGGCAGCGAGACGAAGGTCGTCGCGCCGCTTCGCACGACGACGCCGGGGGCGCCGCCGACGGGGTTGAGGACGGGCTCGGCGCCCTGCGGCAGGCGGGCCATCTTGCGACGGGCGTCGTTCAGCTCGGCGAAGGGCACGAGACCGGCGGCGGCGAAGCGCGCGTAGGCCTCGCGCACGAGGCGCTCGGCGCCGGGGTGCAGCTCGAGCGGCACCCCCAGGCCGAGCGCGAGGCCGGCGAGGGTCATGTCGTCGACGGTGGGGCCCAGGCCGCCCACCGTGAAAGCCAGCGCCGGCGCGCGCCCGAGCACACCCCGCACTTCGGCTGCGATGGCCTCGAGGTCGTCGCGCACGAGCACGGCGCGGGTGACGGCGCCGCCGAGCGCCGTGACGAGGCGGCAGAGGTGATGGGAGTTGGTGTCGAGCACGTCGCCCAGCAGGACCTCGTTGCCCGCGGCCACGATCTCGACGCGTGGCGTGGCCGCCCCGACGGCGGCGGGGCTCACGAGGGCCTCAGGGTGCGGGGTGCGACGATCATGGGGCGCTCCTTGGCTCGCTAGGAGTATCGTACACGAGCGATGAGCACCATCCTCGTCCTGCAACGCGATGCCCAGTCGCCGCCGGCGCTGATCGGCGAGTACCTGCTCGAGGCCGGTTTTGCGCTCGACACGCGGCGGCTCGACCGCGGCGATCCCCTGCCCGGCGGCGATGAGCTCGATCGGGCGGCGGCGCTCATCGTGCTCGGCATCGACGCCCCGGCCGGCGAGGCCGCTGCCGGCGGGCGAGAGGCCTCCGGATCGTCGGACGAGATCGACGTGCTCGCCGAGGCGCTGGGGCGCGAGGTGCCGACGCTGGGCGTGGGGTACGGCGCGCAGCAGCTCGTGCGCGCCGCCGGCGGCGGCGTGTTCCGGCGCGCGGAGCTCGACCTGGGCTGGGAACCCATCGAGTTCGCGGCGCGCGACGCGTTCGTGCGTGACGTCGATCCGCGACCGCTCGTCTTCTCGTGGCGTACGCACGTCTGCCGCCTGCCCGACGACGCGCTGCTGCTCGCCGAAAGCGCAGTCGAGCCCCAGATCTTTCGTCTGGGAGAGGTGGCATGGGGCGTCGAGTTCCACCCCGAGGTCGACAGGTCATTGCTGCTGGGCTGGCTCGACAGCCTTGCGGGATCGAGAGACAGAGGGCGTCGCGAGCGCCGCGACCGGCTGCGCGCCGCGAGCAAGCGCGAGCTTCTGCGCTCGGCCATGCTCTGTGGCCAGCTGATGCTGAACTTTCTCGCCGCGGGGCGCGTGCGCGAGCGATAAGGATCGTCGCGCACGCGCTCCGGGGGCGATCGGCGACTCCCTGAAAAAAAGCAGCCCCAGAGGGGGGTCTGGGGCTGTGAAAGGAGCCATGGGTGGTACCTGGGGGGGTACCGTGCGACCCGGGCTTACCGCGGTTGGGAAGGCCTTACCCGTGGTCGCAGACGGTATGTTACCACACTCACCGAAGTGTAAACCAAGATCTCGTCGCTCGCGCCGGTGCCGTTCGGGCTCGCCGGCCGGCGCGGGGCTTCAAGAGCACGCCGCCCCTGCCGAAACTAGCAGTGCGGAGCTGGGGAGAGACGAAACGAAGGTGAGGGCGTGACGCCGGCGGCCAAGACGATCTTTCAGGTGGAGCGCGAAGCGCGCTGGCGCGTGTGGGCGCTCTTCGGGCTGCTCGTGACCGTCGTCTTGGTCTGTCTGGTGCCGATCGCGTTCGTCGCCGCCGGTGTCCTCTGGCTGCTGCAGAACACCGGCTCCGACGGCTCAGTCTCTGCCACGACGGCTGGTCCCACGCTCGGCTCGCTCCTGCCGTCGGCCGGGGGCGTGCTGCTCGTCGCGGTGCTGCTCGCCGTGCTCTACTGGTACTTGTCGCGGCGCAGTGCCGCGCAGCGGCTGATCCGCATGATGCACGCCCGGCCGCTCGATCCGAACGACCGCTTCCACCATCAGCTCTCCGACATCGTCGAGGAGATGCGGGCGGCCACGGGCGGGCCGGCGGTGCAGTGCCTCACCGTGCCCACCAGGGCGATGAACGCCTTCACCTTCAGCGACCTGCACGGGGGCGCCTGCATCGGCGTGACCGAAGGCGCGCTCTCGGGCCTGTCGCGCCGGCAGCTCCAGGGCGTCGTCGCCCACGAGTTCGGCCACGTGCTCTCCGGCGACTACGTCACGGCCACGAGCGCCTGCCTGCTGTTCGGTGTCTACAGCAGCATCCGGGACAGCCTCGAGGAGGGCGTCGACAACGGGACCCAGGCAGGGGCCATGATGCTGTTCGCAGGCATGCTTCTGCCGCTTGTGCAGGCGGCCTCGGCGGTCACGAACGCCGCCCTGTCGCGCCAGCGCGAGTGGGAGGCCGATGCCGCGGCCGTGCGCTACACGCGCGACCCGCTGAGCCTCGCTCAGGCGTTGGAGATGATGGTCCGCAGCCCCAGCGGCGGCTACATCCCCGATGGCATGTCCGCTCTGTGCATCAGGCCGACGAACCTCAGCGCGAGCGGTTTCTTTGCGCGGGCCATGGCCACTCACCCGCCCGTCGACGACCGGATCACCCGGCTGCTCAACGTCGCCCACGTCGGCTGGGATGCGTTCCTCAAGCAGGATGCCGAGGCCGAGGCCATGATCGAGCAACGTGTCCATTCGAGTCAGGCGCCCGAGCCCGACGACGTGGCCGCGGCCGACCGGTTCGCCCAGCTCGTGGCGATGCCGATCGCCGCCGCCCCGATCGCCGCCGCGCCGCCTTCCGCAGCGCCCGAGGCTGCCGCGCCGGTCACCGCCGCGCGACCAGTGCAGGCGCCGCCGCCGATCGCCCCGCAGCCGCCCGCTGTCGCTCCTTCGCCCGCTTCCGCCGCACCCACCGCTCCGGTCTCACCTGGGTCCGCGTCTGTCCCCCCCGCCGCACCTGTCGCGCCGGCCGGCGCCGGCGCGGCGATGACGATGGCGCCACTCGTCGCCGGATCTGCCGCGACCGGCCAGGCGTCGCTGACGCCGGAGGAGCGGGGCGGAGTCGGACGGTGCCCGAGCTGCGGCGGGTCGCTCGAGCGCTTCGACTACGAAGGCGCCGACATCGTGATCTGCCGTTCGTGTGGCGGGCGCCTGGTCTCGACCTCGCAGGTGCAGCGCATCCTCACCCGGCGCGAGATGCGCTTCGACGAGCGCCAGCTGGCGCTGGCGGCTTCCGTCATCGACAAGGGCGACGAGCTGCGCCGCCAGGACCACCGGCGGCGGGCGAGCGGTCAGATCGCGACGATCGCCTGCCCCCGCTGCGGACGGTCGATGATGCGTCGCCTCTACAGCTACGACCACTCGATCGAGGTCGACTACTGCAGCATCTGTGACCTCTTCTGGTTCGACAGAGACGAGCTCGAGGCGTTGCAGGCCATCGTGGAGCGCCAGTCGCCGTAAGTGTTCCACTGCCCGCTTCCGGCCTGCGGCGAGCGGTGCGGTGCGCTGCTCAGACCGGTAGAATGGCCGCCATGAGTCACGACGGCAACTCCAGCGGACGCACGCCCCGCACGCTCTTCGTCACCAACGATTTCCCTCCGCGGGTCGGCGGCGCCCAGACCTACTACTGGAACATGATCCAGACCCTCGACCCCGGCGATGTGGTCGTCGTGGCCCCCGCGCACGCGGCCGCGGCCGACTTCGACGCGACCCACCCCTATGCCGTGGTGCGCACGTCGCACTCGACGGTGCTGCCCACCTCGGAGCTCGAGCGCCTCTGCGAGCGCCTCATTGCCGAACACGACCTGGAGCTCGTGCAGCTCGGTCACCCGTTGCCGGCCGGTCTGCTCGGGCCCTGGTTGCGCCGCACGGCGCGCGTGCCCTACGTGGTCTTCCTCGGCGGCGCCGAGATCACCGTGCCCGGAGCCCTGCCCGTTGTCTCCCGCCTGCTGCGCTGGGTGCTCGCCGAATCGTCGCTGTTGCTGACCGTGAGCCAGTACACCGCGGACCAGGCCGTTCGGCTCTCGGGCGGCCTGGCGCGGGCAGAGGTCCTGCGCCCGGCGCTCGAAGTCGAGCGCTACGCCCACACGCGGGCCGGCGACGTCGCGGCGGCGCGCGCGGCTCTCGGTCTCGGCGACGAGACGCTCGTACTCTGCGTCGGCCGTCTGGTCGCCCGCAAGGGCCAGGACATGCTGATCGAGTCGCTGGCCGCCCTCGACGGCGGGCTGGGCGACGTGCGCCTCGCCCTGGTGGGCGGCGGCCGCCTGGCCGGTGAGCTGCGCAGCCGGGCGGCCGCCGCCGGCGTGGCGGAGCGCGTCTACCTGCCCGGCGAGGTCTCGGCCGAGGAGCTGGGTCGATGGCTGCAGGCCGCCGACATCTTCGCCGGCCCTTCGCGTACGCGGTTGCGCGGGCTCGAGGTGGAGGGCTTCGGCATCGTCTTCGCCGAGGCGGCATTGACGGGCTTGCCGGTCGTCGCCGGCCGCTCCGGCGGCTCACCTGAGGCTGTGGTCGAGGGTGAGACCGGCTTCGTGGTCGATGCCCAGACGCCCGACGAGCTCACCGGGGCGCTCGATCGACTGCTCCGCATGAGCGCCGACGAGCGGCGCCGCATGGGCGCCGCCGGCCGGCGCCTTGCCCTGTCACGCCACGACCCCGAGGTCGCCGCGGAGCGCTACCACGAACTGCTGCGGCGGGCCGCCGCGCGCCGTGCCTGACGCCGGGGATCCCGCGGTGCATCCGCCGCGCGGCGAGGCGGACGGGCCGGATTCCCCCGTCCTCGACCTTCTCGAGGAGCCGCTCGTCGCGCCGCCCGAGAAGCTGCGCGCGTTCTTCACCAGGCCGCGCATGTTCCTGGGCTTCGCTCTCAGCGTCATGGTCGCCGTCCTGATCACGCGGTTGTTCAGCCTGCACCTGAGCCACAACTTCGGCGTGGTGCGCACGCAAGCCCACGAGCCCGAGTTTCTCGCCTACGCCGTGCTGTGCGTGATCGCCTATCTGCTGGCCGACGCGGCGGCGCTCGTCCTGCTCGCGCGCGTGCACGAGAAGACGGTGCCGTTGCGGCCCCTCCTGCTGCTGTCGCTGCGCGCCAACTTCGTGGGCGGCACGACCTCGTTCGGCGGCGTCGAGATCCCCTATCAGGCCTTCTCTCTGCGCAAGCAGGGACTCAGTCTGACCGAGGCGACCTCGGTCATTTTGGTGAAGGGCGTGGTGCATACCTCGGTGCTCGTGCTGGTCGCGCTGACCGCGCTGATCCCGGCCACCGGCTCGCCGATCACGCCCCTGCAACGCTGGTTCGTGATCGCCGCCGTTGTGCTCATGGCGATCGCCTGGATCGCAGGCTCGCTGTGGGTGCGCCGTCCGATCGGCCTCGAGCAGTTGCCGGAGCGCTTCCACAAGAACATCCACGCCGCCCGCGAAGCCTTTGGCGAGTATCACCACGCCGGCTGGCGCGTGTGGCTCGGCGTGATCCTGGCAACGGTCGCCTACTGGGTGGCGATGTTCGCGATCATCCCGCTGATCCTGATCGGCCTGGGCTGGCACGGCCGGCCCTTCTCGATCATCACCGGTCAGGCGGTCCTGCAGGTCATCATGCCCCTGTCGCCGCTCGCCGGTGGCGCCGGCGTGGCGGAGCTCGGCTATCTCGCCCTCATCGGGCCGGCCGCCGCCGAGACGATCCGTGTTCCCAGCCTCATCCTCTGGCGCCTCTGCACGTGGCTCATCCCCGTCGCGATCGGCGGCCTTGCGTTTCTGGTCAAGGGCGGCTCGGCGGCGGCCGCGACGGCCGCCGCGCCTGCCACCCCGTCCGCCGTATCGAGCGATCCCCCCGCGAGCTCGCGGGCCACCCAACCACCCCTCGAGGAGGTCGGCAGCAGTGACTAGACCGTACTCCGCCCGCATCGCCCTGATCGGGCTGCCCGCGGCGTTCGCGCTCGGCTGCATCCCGAGCGCCCGCCTGATCGCTCGCCTGGTCGGCGGCGCCGACATCACGGACTCCGGCGACGGCAAGCCGGGTGCGGCCAACGTGGCCCGCACGCTGGGCTGGAAGCCGGGGGCCGCGACCCTGGGCATCGATCTCGTCAAGGGCTCGGCCGGCGTCGGCACGGCACGCGCCTTGGGCGCCGGTCCCCATCTGGCGGGGGCGCTCGCCCTCACCCCCGTGGCCGCCCACGTCGCCGTGGTGCGCGGGCGCGGCGCCGCGACCGCGCTGGGCGCCGCGCTCGCCCTCGATCCCCTGGCGACTGCCGCCGTCCTGCCGGCCGTGGTCGGCGGGGCCCTTACCAGGCGCGCGGCCGTGGGCGCCATGGTGGCGGCGCTGGGTCTGCCCGTCGCCAGCCTTGCTCTGGGCCACCGCTGCCGCGCGGTGTGGGCCGCCGGACTGCCCGCCATCATGGCTTACGCGCGGTTGCGCGGTTCCGACGGGGCGGCGGGGGCGTGCGATCCGCGGGTCGCCTGGGAGCGCTTCTGGTTCGACCGCGATCCGGCCGTCGGTGAGCCCGAGGCCCGTGAGCCCGAGGTCCACGAACCCGCTGGGCCCGAGGTCGCGACGCCGGGCGCCGGCGGGGCGGAGAAGGGCTCCTGAGAGTCGGCTAGGGCGTTTCCTCGGCGGTCGGCGCGCGCCGCCTGCGCAGCGCCCACCAGATGCCTGCCGCGGCCACGACGACGAGGATGCCGGCGACGACGGGCGTGCGCCAGCCGCTGCCCGAGCTCACGGCGGCAGTCTCTCTGGGAGCCACGTCCAGGTAGTTCCAGTAGTTGTTGACGGTCCCGCTGCCGGCCGGCTGGCGGACCCAGCCCTGCCAGTGCTGGGTGTCGTAGACCTGCAGGGTCTGCGGATAGACGAGCAGGATATAGGGGCTCTTCTGGTAGATCATCTGCTCCATCTGCCAGATGATCGCCTTGCGCTTCTGGGGATCGAGCTCGGCCGCCTGCTGCTGGTAGAGCCGGTCGTACTGCGGGTCTGACCAGGCCGAATCGCTCCAGCTGTTGATCTGGCTGGTGAGGAAGATCGAGAGCAGGAACCCCGGGTCGAAGTCGCCGCCCCAGCCCCAGACGAACAGGTCGTAGTCGGGCTTGAACGTGGTGCCGACGGTGTTGTAGAGCTTGTCGTCGATGGCGCCCGTGTCCATCGTCTGCAACGTCACCTTGAGCCCGACCTTCTGCAGGTAGCCGGCGATCAGCTTGGCGGCCACGACGTACTGGTTCTTCTCGGTGACCGCCCACAGCCGCAGCTTGATCGGTTTGCCGTCGTGACCCAGGCGAACGCCGCCGACCTCCCTGTAGCCGGCCGCGTCGAGCAACCGCCCCGCCTTGGCCGGATCGTAGGTGTACGCCTGGTCTGCCGGCGGCTCCCAGTGGTAGTCGAGGGG